>NZ_JBSVVZ010000006.1:0-138220 GCF_054071875.1 Pseudomonas sp. SDO524_S393
CAGATATTTCAGCTGAACCACCGCATTCGCGAGCAAGCCCGCTCCCACACAAGCCTGCTCCCACACAGGCCTGCTCACCACAAAAAGCGCTCGCTCTCTTAATAGTGATACCACTTCACTTCCAGCATCACTTCATTGACCGGCGTGGACAAATGGCTGTACTCGCGTTGTGCACTCAGGCGCAGGCCCAGGTTGCGCGACAGTTCCCACTGCTGGTTCAGGCTGATGCTGCGGCGGACTTCGCCATTGGTGAAGAAGTCGCCCTTGGCTTCCAGGCTGAGGTTGCCCAGAGGGTTTTTCCACAGCACGCCGGTATTGAAACCGGCGGCGGGGGAGATGGCTTCGCTGAAATCATTGTTGTGTTCCACGCGCACGGTGCCGAGGGCGAAGCCGAGCATGTCGTCGCGCAGTTGCCAGGTGCCGCCGGCGCCGCCGTTGACGTGGCTGACCAGGGTTTCATCGTCGTGTTTGCCCGGCACCCGCTCCAGGCCGCCGGTGACTTGCCAGGACCACGGCTGCAACAGCGCGTTGCGAGGGGTCAGGGAGCGAATGGTGGCCAGGTCCAGTTGTTGCAACTGCCAGTGGTTGCCTTCGTACTGGCGCAGTTTCATTTGCAGGATTTCGATCTGTGCGCCCAAGGGGAAGCCTTCGGCGTTGTCATTGAGGTCGTGGTAAGCCATGCGCAGGCCATATTCGCCGTAGGCCTTGTCGCCACGGGTACCGATGCCGGCTTGCCAAGTGCGGGATTCGTGGCCGTTTTCCGGCAGGCCGGGCGGTGTGATCTTGAGATCCGGCGCGGGGTTCTGGTTGATCGCGCGCAGCAGTTCGAAGCTGCGCTGGGAACGTTCGCTGTCGCGCTCCAGGCCATTGGCGCGGTAGCGGCCCAGGCGATAGGCAGCGTCGATGATCAGGGCTTGGCGGTCTTTGGCGAGGGCCTTGAATGCCGGGGCTTGCAGTTGCTTGGCGTCGTCGCTGATGTTCAGTACCCATTGCTGCTCGTCACCGTCCAACGGTTTGGCGCGTTCCAGCAACTCGCGTTCACGGGAAGGGCGATAGTCGATCTTTTCCACCAGACCTGCGTCTTTCACGGCCTTGACCGTGTCCGTGGGGATGGCGGTCAGCGGGAACTGTTCGGTCAGGCGCAGGCCGGGGCGGGCGACTTGCAGCAGTTCCAGCAGGCGGTAGGAGCAGTTCTCGTCGAAGAAGAAGTAGTCGAACTGGATCTGCTTGAGTTCCCACACGTGCTCGACCATGCGCTGGGTTTCGACTTGTGTGAGGTTGAGGCGGTATTCCCACAGGTCGCGGTTCTCGAGGCTGCGGTATTCCGAGAGTTTTTCCTGATAGGGCACCAGGGCGAACAGGCCGGGGTAGCCGCCCATCAGGCCTTTCCAGGCATAGAGGATGCTGTTGTCCGAGCCTTCGATATAGGCGCCGAAGTTGATCGCATAGCTGAGCAGAGCGGTTTTGTCCCGTTGCACGTCGGCCTGGTCGATGCGCAGCAGGGTGTGACCGAACATCGACGACGGGCTGTTGAGGTAGGCCGCCGGGAAGATCATCACCGCGCTATGGGGCGCGACGTCTTTGAACCATTGTTTGAATTCCGTGCAGTCCACGGCGGGCAGGTCGGTCAGGTGCAACTGATCCTTGAGCCAGCGGGTGCGTGCGGGGTAAACGCATTGAGCGTGTTTTTCGCCCAGGCTGGCCGGCGCGTAGAGCGCTTCCACGGTGGCCTTGAGCTCGGCATCCGGATGATGGGCGCCGTCGGGGGCGAGGAAGAATTTCTTGTCGCTGACGTAACTGCGCCAGCCGCTGAGCTTGCCGGCTTCGTAATGGCCAAGGGAATGCCAGAACGGATCGTTGGCCAATTGCTGCAAACGTTGATCATCCAGATGCGGGGCCGCGTAGAGCGGGGCGCAGGCGAAGAGTGCCAGCCAGGCAAAGCGTTTGAGCATAGGGGCAACTTAAGTCGGAAAAAGAGAGACCCAAAGGGGAGGCGGGTCCAAAAATAAAGCCCGCGCCTCGAAAGACGCGGGCGGGTCGAGCTTATGCCTGGGTGGCGTATTTGGCCAGACGGGCATCGCCTTTCAAGACGGCGAGGGTGTTGGTGTGCACGTCGTCAGCGGTCACGTCGGCTTTGCTGAAGATTTGCTGGAAGTGCTGGTGAGTCACTGCTGCGAAGTGCTCGCGGTCTTCCGGTGCCACGCCCAGTACCACCGCGTAGGTGGTCAGCGCTTCGCCATTGCCTTTGGCCATGTCTTCGGAAAGCTCGTTCATCATGCCGTTCATGGCAATCCAGGACTTGCCGCCGTAGGTCAGGGCGCTGTTGGTGCTGCAGCCGTTGGTGCCCGAGGTCATGCCGAACGTGGCGTTACCCGAGGTGCCGTTGGTGGTGGAGGCGAGGAAGTGAGCCGGAGTGCCGCGCTGGCCTTCGAACAACATGTTGCCCCAACCACAGTTCGGGCCACCTGGTGCTTCTGCCATTGCATTGAGGGAAACGACGGTGAAGAGAGTACCAAGAAGGATCCGTTTCATAGCTTTGTTCTCTTTGTGTGCAAACCAATGGACAAGGGTTCAGGCGCGTCGCAGCGCCCTGAGGGATCGGTTATTAGTCCAACCCGCGCAGTTTGGAGTTTAGGCACGTTCCAGGGGTTCCGTGGTTTTTTATAAAACAATCAGCGATGTCGCGATTTTTTTGTAGGACGTCTCCCGTGTCTATGCTTTCCCAACGGCTTGCCTTGCCAGAGCGCGCAAGCGAGAGCCAGAATGCCGTCATCTGCCCCGCCTGATGTAAGGAAGCCCGATGCCTGATCCTGTTGCTGCCAGCTTGCGTCTAGCGCCCGAAGCGCTGACACGTCCTTTCTCCGCTGAACAGTTCAGCTTCTCGACCACCAATGATTTGGAGCCCTTTCGCGGTGTGCTTGGCCAGGAACGCGCGGTTGAAGCGTTGCAGTTCGGTGTGGCCATGCCACGCCCCGGTTACAACGTATTTGTCATGGGCGAGCCGGGTACCGGTCGCTTTTCGTTCGTCAAACGCTACCTGAAGGCCGAGGGCAAACGCCTGCAAACCCCGGCGGACTGGGTTTATGTGAATAATTTCGATGAGCCGCGCGAACCCCGTGCGCTGGAACTGCCAGCGGGCGGCGCGGCGGCGTTCATCAGTGACATCAGCGGGTTGATCGACAACCTGGTGTCGACCTTCCCGGCGGTTTTCGAACACCCCACTTACCAGCAGCGCAAAAGCGCCATCGACCGCGCGTTCAACCAGCGTTACGACAAGGCTCTGGACGTGATCGAGCGCCTGGCCCTGGAAAAGGACGTGGCGCTGTACCGCGACAGCTCCAACATCGCGTTCACCCCGATGCTCGACGGCAAGGCGCTGGACGAGGCCGAATTTTCGCAATTGCCTGAAGCTGATCGCGAGCGTTTCCATACCGATATTTCCGAGCTGGAAGAGCGCCTGAACGAAGAACTCGCCAGCCTGCCGCAGTGGAAACGCGAGTCCAACAACCAGCTGCGCCAGTTCAACGAAGAAACCATCACCCTGGCCTTGCAGCCTTTGCTCGCGCCGCTGTCGGAAAAGTACGCGGAAAACGCCGCGGTCTGCGGCTATCTGCAAGCCATGCAGGTGTATCTGCTCAAGACGGTGGTCGAGCAACTGGTGGACGACGCCAAGACCGATGCCCAGGCCCGCAAGCTGCTTGAAGAGCAATATTGCCCGAGCCTGGTGGTGGGACACCCGGTCAACGGTGGGGCGCCGGTGGTGTTCGAGCCGCACCCGACCTACGACAACCTGTTCGGCCGTATCGAATACAGCACTGATCAGGGCGCGCTCTACACCACCTATCGCCAGTTGCGCCCGGGTGCGCTGCACCGTGCCAATGGCGGTTTCCTGATCCTCGAAGCCGAGAAGATGCTCGGCGAGCCCTTCGTGTGGGACGCCCTCAAGCGCTCCTTGCAGTCGCGCAAACTGAAGATGGAGTCGCCGTTGGGCGAGCTGGGCCGTCTGGCCACCGTGACCCTCAACCCGCAGATGATCCCGTTGCAGGTCAAGGTGATCATCATCGGCTCGCGCCAGCTGTACTACGCGTTGCAGGACGCCGATCCGGACTTCCAGGAGATGTTCCGCGTACTGGTGGATTTCGACGAAGACATCCCGATGGTCGACGAGAGCCTGGAGCAGTTCGCCCAGTTGCTCAAGACCCGTACTTCGGAAGAAGGCATGGCACCGCTGACCTCGGACGCAGTGGCGCGCCTGGCCACCTACAGCGCACGGCTGGCAGAGCACCAGCAGCGCTTGTCGGCGCGAATCGGAGATTTGTTCCAGTTGGTCAGTGAGGCGGACTTCATTCGCCACCTGGCGGGCGACGAGATGACCGACTCCGGCCATATCGAGCGGGCGCTCAAGGCCAAGGCCACGCGCACGGGCCGGGTGTCGGCACGGATTCTCGACGACATGCTCGCCGGGGTCATCCTGATCGACACCGCCGGCGCAGCCGTCGGCAAGTGCAACGGGCTGACGGTGCTGGAGGTGGGCGATTCGGCCTTCGGTGTGCCGGCACGAATTTCCGCCACGGTTTACCCGGGCGGCAGCGGCATTGTCGACATCGAGCGTGAGGTCAACCTGGGCCAGCCGATCCACTCCAAGGGCGTGATGATCCTCACCGGTTACCTGGGCAGCCGGTATGCCCAGGAATTCCCTCTGGCGATCTCGGCGAGCATCGCGCTGGAGCAGTCCTACGGCTACGTGGACGGTGACAGTGCGTCGCTCGGCGAGGCGTGCACCTTGATCTCGGCCTTGTCGAAGACACCGCTCAAGCAGTGCTTTGCCATCACCGGCTCGATCAACCAGTTCGGCGAAGTGCAGGCGGTGGGCGGGGTCAACGAGAAAATCGAGGGCTTCTTCCGCCTGTGCGAGGCCCGTGGCCTGACCGGCGAGCAAGGGGCGATCATTCCCCAGGCCAACGTCGCCACGCTGATGCTCGACGAGAAGGTGTTGCAGGCCGTACGCGCCGGGCAATTCCATATCTATGCGGTGCGCCAGGCCGATGAGGCCCTGAGCCTGCTGGTGGGCGAACCGGCGGGTGAGCCGGACGAGGAAGGGCAATTCCCCGAAGGCTCCGTGAATGCGCGGGTGGTCGAGCGCCTGCGGGTGATTGCGGAGATGATCAGCGAAGACGATTTGAAAGAGGCTGAAAAGGAGCTGGCGCAACAGGCACTGGCCGAGGCCAAGCCGAGCTGACGCTTTAGCGGAGTCGTTGTTGTCACTGGGTTTGCTGTGGCCACTGGACTTGTTGTGGAGAGAGGGCTTGTTGAAATGGGCGGGCTTGTTGTGGTGACGGGGCTTGTTGTGGTGAGCGGGCTTGTCCCGCGCTGGGCTGCGAAGCAGCCCTGAAACCAGTCAACGCAGTGTGCCTGGTAGAACGCACCAGCCTTGTTGGGGCCGCTTCTCGCCCCAGCGCGGGACAAGCCCGCTCACTACAAACATGCCTGTTCACCCCATGGCAGGTTTGCTCACGCCCGCGAAGGTATTTTTGTCAGTAAATTGACTCTGATTCACTGGGGCCAACGCCCGTTGGTCCCTACAACCTTGGTTTGTCGTGGTTTTCTTCTATTCTCAGCTCAAGGGATATCCACAGGAGTCGCTGGATAGAAACAGCCCCATCGTGCGGTGAGGCTGAACACCGATCTACCGAGGGTCGCCGCCATGCCGCGCAACCTTTGCCTTACCCGCCAGTGCCTGGGCCTGGTCACCCGTATCGAATGCTCCATTCGCCCTCTCGCGGGGGATAACGGGATGTGGACCTTGTTGTTTGCCGCCGGAATGACCGGCGAACAACCCTCCACCATCAAGTCCCAGGGCCCGTTCCCCGGGCCCTTCGTGGCAGAAAACATTCTGGAATCCATCGTGGAAAGCCTGACCTTGCACGGCTACGAGCTGGCAGATGATCCACAGATCTGGTGCCTGCACCTGCAAGGCCTGCTGCGCCAGATCAATGGCGGGAACAAGCGCCTGGCCCTCTAGACCGGCTACTTGCTCTCGGGTTTGTCCAGTTTGACCTCGAAGCCGTATTGCACGGTGCTCAGGTCGGTGCGCTGGTAACTCTCCAGCACGGTCGGCTGGCCGTAGAAGTAATGCACATCAAACAGCGCCGTGCCGTACTCCTCGGCGCGATGGCTCACGCCGAGAATTTCCTTGAGGTAATTGCCGCTGGCGTCCTTGGCGTAGAAGCGCCAACTGTCGGACGGAAACGCCTTCTGGTCGACGATCAACGCGTTGTCCTTGAGCGACAAGCCCTTGGGCAGCCGGGCCGCATCCAGCGTGCCCTTCTCGATGGTCGCCAGGAACAGCGGGATCGAGCCCACCACGAACGCCGGGTTTTCCGGGAACAGGTTGAGGTCATAGGTGAGCGTGCCCCGCGCCGGGTTCAGTTCGAAGGCTTCCACCGGCAGTTCGATGGGCTCCCCGCGCTCGCCTTTCTCGTCGGCGGTGAAGAACGTCACCGGCGATTCGCTGCTGTTGCGCTCGCTGCCCACCAGGTCGTCGTTGAAGGTGAAGGGGTGGTCGAACACGATATGCGCGGCGCTGGCGTCTTCGACGGACTGGCTGATGGTGACGCTGTTTTTCAGTTGGTCTTCGGTCAGCGTGGCGTCCTTGAGCCAACTGGCGGCGCTGTCGTCGTACACGGTCACGGGCATCGGCAGCGGCTGTACGGTTTTTTGCAGGCTGTTCTTGTCGAAGCGCAGCACCGGCAGGTCCAGGTCCCTGCGGGTCAGCGACGCGGTGGAAAAATCCATGACATTGACCTGCAATTGCTCGATCTGCCCGTTGAAGTAGACCTTGGCGTAGTGGTTGCTCTGGGTGTGCTCAAAGGCCTTCTGCTCGTCGGTGAGCTTTTTTTCAAAGGCTTCGGACCAGGCCGTCTGTTTTTGCATCTCGGCCAGTTGCTTCTCGTAGAACGCGACTTGGGCGGCGTTTTCATTGATCGAGCCCGCGCGGGTGAGGAATTGCCCGGTGCTGTCACGGGCCTGCACCAGCAGCGGGTTGGGGGACTCGTCACCGACTTCCGGCGCCAGGGGCGCGTTGTTGGTCAACTCGATTTCGGCGTAGTTCTTTTCCAGGAGCAGCAGGTTGACGGTGATCGCACCCTCGGTGCGCTTGTGGCCCACGTCTTTTTTCGTCAGGTCGAAGGTCAGTACTTTGCCCGGTGCCACCACTTCGACCGTCCCTTTGAGGCTGACGGGTTGTGGTTGGCTTTTGTTTTCGGTCTCGATGCCGTCGATGAACGGGTAGGTCACGGTCAGGTCATCGGGGTTGGTCAGGTTGGAGCTGCTGGGGCTCAGTTGGATACCGGGATCGGTTTCCGACCATTCCGGCTGAAAGGGGATGACTTTATTGTTGCTCAAGGTCACCGACTGCCACTCCAGGCCATGGGGGAAGGGGAATTGCTCCGGCAGGCTGAAGTTGAACGGGAAGACGGGTTGCAGGTCCGTCAGGTAGTCGGAGTGGGAGGTCTTGCGCAGCACGAACAAGCCGTTGATATAGGTGTCCACCAGTGCCTGGGGCGTGGGGTAGTGCTTGAGCAGGGCCAGGGTGTCTTCGCCGTATTCGGCTTCGATCGGCTTGGTTGCAAGCTTGACCCGGGCCCGCTCCAGCAACAGCAGTGAGCCGCCCAGATCAGCGATGGCGTCACGCAGTTTGGGGTCCTGGATGCTGTCGAGGGATTGTTCGAACTTTGCGGTTTTCTCTTCGAGGGTGGTCTGCTTCTGCTCGTCGCTGGGGGAGCAGCCGCTGGCCAGCAGCAATGCCGCTGAAAGGCCAAGGCTGGCCAAAGGGAATCGCACATCCATCATCTGGGGGTTTCCTGTCCGACGTCATCGAGCCAAGTGGATGGGCTCGACACTAGCAGAAAAATTCTCTTACAGATGCCGCCTCGGGCAGTTTTCTCGCGCGGTGACAGCGCTCCAGCGGCGGCTGGTATACTCGCCGCCATTTTCAGCCACGCTGTGTGAGAACCAATGGAACGCTTTATCGAAAATGCTATGTATGCCTCGCGCTGGCTGCTGGCGCCCATCTATTTCGGCCTGTCCCTGGGGTTGTTGGCGCTGGCGCTGAAATTCTTCCAGGAAGTGGTGCACCTGCTGCCGAGCGTGTTCTCGATGGCCGAGTCCGACCTGATCCTGGTGCTGCTCTCGTTGATCGACATGGCGCTGGTGGGCGGCTTGCTGGTGATGGTGATGATTTCCGGCTACGAGAACTTCGTCTCGCAGCTGGACATCGATGACAACAAGGAAAAGCTCAACTGGCTGGGCACCATGGACTCTTCCTCGCTGAAGATGAAAGTGGCGGCCTCCATCGTGGCGATTTCCTCCATCCACTTGCTGCGCATCTTCATGGACGCCAAGAACGTCGATCCCGAGCACCTGATGTGGTACGTGATCATCCACATGACGTTCGTGATCTCCGCGTTCGCCATGGGTTACCTGGACAAGGTCACCAAACACTGACGCCCTGGGCCGGCCTTACTGCTCGATGAAGTAGTAAGGCTGGCGGTTGACGGCCATCTGCTTGATCACCGTCACCTTCTCATTCAGTTGGTCGGTGTGGTCCAGCAGCGCGACGCTGCCGGGCTTGGCCGCCAGGTAACGGCGCAGCTCGGGCTCGGTCTGCAAAATCGGCAGATAGGCCTGGGTGTAGAACACGCTGGCCCCGGCAATCCGCTCGTTGGGTCGATACAACACCACCTCTCTGCCCTCGGCTTGCAGTGCCTGGATCTGACGAATCAGCGGCACGAAAGAGTGATGCGCGTCGGCCTTGGGCGCGAACCAGAACGCTGCCGTGAGGTAGCAAGCCACCGCCAGGGTGAATACACCGCCGATCACCGGGCGACGGAGTGTGTATAGCGCCGGCTTGTGGTCTTTCAGCCAGGCCAGCAGCACGCCAGCATACTCGGCGGCCAGGACCGCAGCGGCTGGCGTCAACGCCATCAGGTAGACCGTGCGCTTGCTCGAAGCAAGGGTCAGCAAGGTGAACTGCGCGACCAGCCATACGCTGAAGAACAAACGGTAGCGGTTACGCACCAGGCTTTTGCGGAAGTGCCACAAGCCCAGGTACACCAGGATGTTCCACGGCAGAAACGCCTCGGGCAGTTTCACCAGGTAGTAATAAAACGGCTCGTAATGCCCGGCCTCGACGAACGAGCCGCTGAAGCGTCCCACGCTGTTGGTCCACAGCACCTCGCCCACCGCCTGCAGGCCACCTCGCTGGTACAGGAAACCCAGCCAGATCAGCAGCGGCACCAGCGCCAGCACAGTGAACAGCCCGGGTTTCAGCCAGTCGCCGACGCGCAGGCGCTTGTCCATCAGGCTGGTGGAGAGCAGGTACGCAAAAATCACGATGCCCGGCATCGCCAGGCCCAATACGCCTTTGCTCAGGGTGGCGATGACCATCCCGGCGGTAAACAGCGCCCAGGCCCACGCAGCGGAGCCCTGGCGATCAGGCCGCACGGCCTGGTAGAACGCCAGCAGGGCAGTGGTCACGCCCAGGCTGAGCAACGAGTCCTCACCCACACCGCGCACATTGCCCCAGTAACTGGCCATGGTCGCCAGGATCAGCGCGGCGCAGAACGCCATAGGCTTCGGCCGTCCGAATTGGCGCAGCATGGCGTAAAACAGCATCACGCTGAACAGCCCGGCGAACGCCGACGCCAGGCGCACGGCCCAGGTGGTGCCGCCAAACGCGCGGATCGCGCCGGCATCGAGCCACAGGCTCAGCGGTGGTTTTTCCAGAAAGGGTTCGCGGAACAGGCGCGGCACCACCCAATCGTTGTCCAGGTGCATGGCCATGGCGATCCCGGACACCCGGGCCTCGGTGGAACCTTGCAACTCATGGTTGCCCAAAGCGAAGAAGAACAGCAGGCCAGCAAGCAGCAACAGCAAGGGAGCGGGACGCGTCATGGCGGGGGATCACCGGGCAGGGGGCCGCTCGACGGAGTGACCCTGGCAATCGGCTAGTATATGTATGGGTTTCTTAACAATTCGTGAACGAACAGCGGATAGTGCTCACGGCGCCTTCAAACTGGGCAATGCGGCTCGACCTTCTGCGGTCAGTACCGGCTCCAGTTGCTCCCAGGTGAAGCTCAGCTCATTGTCACAACCGTCGCCCTGAGCCGGTGTCGACAGTAGCAGGCCCTGGGTGTTGAAGCTCAAGTCGAAGGTGGAATAGCTGGTCACGCTGGGACAGCCTTCGTCGACCGTGGCTTGCCTGGCCAGCCACGTGCTGAAGGTGGCCGGCAGCTTGACCTGGCCGGCGTAGGGGCCGTCCCATTCTTCTTGGGTGCCCAGCCAGGTCCAGGGGTCGACACTTTCACCGGTTTGCAGGTTCCAGCTGTGCAGGCCCCAACTGATGCCGCCACGTCCGTAGCCCGCCGACCAGCGATAGAAGCGCACGGTGACCCAGTGCGAGGACCAGTAGACGGGGTCCACGGTGATCTCGCTGGTGGTGGTGCCGCCGCTCTGGTCCAGGGCGTTGCGCCGCTCGCGATAATAGTCGGTCTGGCCCTCGGGGCTTGTGGCCATGCGCGCGAGGTCGCGATTGATCTTGTCGAGGGCAGGGCCGTCACCGCTCAGTTTGAGCGTGACTTCCCCGCCCTGGGTCTTCACTTGATAGGGGCGCTCATTGAAGGTCTTTTTCTCGATGCTGACCGGCGGAGGGATGGCTTCGAGCGGGTTGTTATAGGCGTCGCTGGCGCAACCGTCCGTGTCTGCGCGGGTCAACGTCACGGCCAGGGTCTTGCCGCCAGGGGCCTTGCTCCAGGTGCCGTCCAGGTGATCGCCTTGTGGATCGTCCAGTTGCCAGAACCCGGTTTGCCCTTCTTCCACCCACGGCTCGCTGGCGTTGGCCTGGGTCAGCTGGATAGGCGTGCGAATACGCTGGTAGTAGTAACTGCCATTGGCGCCATGGGCGCCGTTGAAACACACAGTGATCGCGGATTTGCCCAGGGTGCCGCGCCACACGCCGGCCAGGTCGGCGGCGCAAGCGAGCAAAGGTGAGCAGGCGAGTACGAGAACAGCGAGAGGCTTGAGCACGGGTATCGGACTTCCAGTTGTCTGATCAAGGCGCTCAGGGTAATGGCAAGTCCGGATGGCTCCAAGGGGCGCCGTCGTTGATGGGCGGCCTTTGCGACGTGCCGATCGACACATCGGGACGTTAACGGTTTTGGCAGGCCCTATGCTACGCTCGCGCGATGCCTAGAATGACCAAATCCGAACTCAATGCCGAAATAATCGACCGTGCCGCCGGGCTGTTTGCCAAGCATGGTTTTGCCCACACGTCACTTCAGCAGATCGCCGATGCGGTCAGCTATTCCAAAGCCGGTCTGTTGCACCACTTCCCCAGCAAACAGGCGCTGTACGACGCTGCGCTGCGCACCGGGCTCGAGCATATGCAGGCGCTGGTCGAGCAAGTCGCCGACCTGCCCCCGGGCCCTGCGCGTGAGCGCGCGGTGATCGAAATTCTGGTGGATTTCACCTTTGACTGGCCGGGTATTTCAGCGTTTGCCAACCGTCTGGTGGAAGGCGAACAGAGCGAACTGCCCGAACTGATGCAGATGGGCCTGATGGTGTACGAAGCCCTGGGCATCGACCTGACCAGCGCCTCGCAAGAACGCCTGGTGCGGGTCACCAGCGCACTGACCGGACTCGGGGCCACAGCGCTGGTGGCAGTGCGTTCAGGCATCCACCATGTGTGGCGCCCGCTCATCATCGTCGCCGCCATGGATGCCCTGGGGCATCACAGCGTCACAACCCCCTGACCAACCCCAGCAACTTGTGGCTCCACACCCCGTGCCGCGTCCCCAGCGACAGCCGAAACTCGGGGAACGACACCGTCATCGCCACACTGTAGAACGCGACGCCCAGCAGGATCAGCAACCACTTGTGTTGCTTGATCAGCAGGCTGGCATGACGAAACGTCTTCACACGAGATACGGCATGAGGTAAATCACTTCGAGTGCCTCATAGACCGCCCCGATCAGCAAGGCCAGCACCACCAACACATACAACCGGCCCGTCGCATGCAACCCCGCCCGGTACCCGCTCCAGCGCGAGACCAGCCCATAACGCGCGGGCCACAACCACATCCGCCCCTGCACATACACCGCAAACGCCGCCAGCACATAAGTCTGCCCTTCGATCAGCAACGTCAGCGAATGCGGAATCAACGTCGCCCGATCAGCCCCCACCGGCGAAAACATCACCCCCCACAAAAAGCCCCGGTGCAACGTCACCGCAATCCCGGCGAACGGCAACACAAGCGAAGGCAGCGTCGTCATCCCCACCGCAACACCCAGATTCACCAGAAAAGTGATGGCAATCGCCAACGGCACATTCTTGCTGGCATAGGCATCGCCCGCCATCTTGAACAACCCGGGCTCGGCGAAGGCTTTGTCGATATTGGGCTTGAACACCCCTTGCAGTTCGGGGGTGAAGGCGGTGACCAGCATCAGCAGGGCGAATAGCCCGTAGAACGCCAAGTTGAGGGCGATAAACGCCCGGCGGTGCTGGTGAATGAGAGCGAAAGCGCTGCGCAGGAAAGGCACCGGAAAGTCCTTGTGGGATTTTTCGGGATTATTCTACCGAATTGGTTGGTATGCAACCTTTTTGGTTTGGGGGAGGGGGAGGAGGGGATTTGCTTTATCCAGAAACGACAAAACCCGCACAGGGCGGGTTTTGGTGGTGCTTTGTATTTGGTGGGCCGGGGAGGTCTGAATCAAATTTCTAATCTGCTGATTTATCTAGTTTTGGTTTGTTTGAAATGATAGGCGGGATACCGTCTGGCATACCGAATCCATGCGTATAGCTGAAAAATTTTGGGCTTTCGTCCGAGAAGGTCAGAACTGGACGTCGACGGCTCGACGCGGCCGATCTCTCAAACATGCTGCCGATCCTCGACCTTGGTACTCAAGCGCCGTGGAATAGTTCCAGCTCGCCGATATCGCCTCAGCCGGCATGTACGGGGTGTACGGCCACGAGCGGCAGAGCTCAGGCACTTTTCATTCATCGCGAAGGTGCGCCCGGCGGCTACTAAGACCCAGGAACGCGAGCTTTTAGGCAAAGATGATCAATGGGCGCGTATGGTAGATTTGGTGCTGGTACCGCTCCCGCGACTCCAGGGAGACAAGCTGGCCGTGACCCACTCCGCTATGTGCGACAATGCGTTGATTATTGAAACGCGGACCGCTTTGCCGGGCTACATTTTTGGGCGCAAGACGGTCAGAACTTACGACCCTGGTCTTGATTCCGCATACTATTACCCTTGGCTTAAAGGCGCTTTAATGCATCACGGTGTTAGAGCGCCCCGCCTGTGGCATAAGCCAAACGTGACGCCTCTGTATGACTGCTAGTAAAACCAACGACAGCGAAGCCATCGGCTTCTTCCATGGCCATCGGCGCGCCAGGCGTTCGATCGAACAAAAAAGGAACGATTCTTATGAAGCTCGAAGCCATAGCTAAAGGCGCGCTGATCTCTGGAATCGAAGAGGGCAAGGTCGTACGCGTCGTGAGCGCCGATCCGCTGGGCGACAACGCTATGACTGTCATCTATAAATCTGATGACGGCCGTCTCGGCGAGCGAGTGGTGTTTCGCAGGGATGAGCCTGCGCTTTGTCTTGCGACTGCGGGGCGTCCTTGGGGGTTCGATGCGGATGGTGCCGATTTTAAGTTGGCCGCAGAGGCGTACCGGATCAATTTGGCTCATCTGTTCGACCCGATGATGGCCATCCACACTTCAAACGTTGACCCTCTTCCCCACCAGATCACTGCTGTCTATGAGTCGATGCTGCCAAGGCAACCACTACGATACGTGTTGGCAGATGATCCTGGTGCCGGGAAAACTATCATGGCCGGGCTTCTGATCCGAGAGCTGCTGATGCGTGCGGATGCCGCCCGTATTTTGATTGTGTCTCCTGGTAGCCTTGTCGAGCAGTGGCAAGATGAGCTCTATGAGAAATTCGGCTTGGAGTTCGCCTTGTTCTCACGCGATCTCGAGCAACAAAGCCGTGGTGGTAATGCCTTCGAGGATAATCCGCTCATGGTGGCTAGGCTTGACCAGCTCTCCCGTGCTGAAGACCTCCAAGAGAAGCTTGAAAACAGTCGATGGGACTTGATTGTCGTCGACGAGGCCCACAAGCTTTCCGCCACGTGGTTTGGCGCGAAGGTCAACGAGACCAAGCGCTTCAAACTTGGCAAGCTCTTGGGCGGAATTACACGCCATTTTCTGCTGATGACCGCTACGCCGCATAACGGCAAAGAGGAGGACTTTCAGCTTTTCATGTCACTGTTGGACTCTGACAGGTTCTACGGAAAATTCCGCGATGGAGCGCATAAGGTCGACGTGAATGACATGATGCGTCGCATGGTCAAAGAAGACTTGCTTAAGTTCGACGGCACGCCGCTATTTCCTGAGCGAAGAGCCTATACGGTCAACTATCAGCTTTCGCCAGCGGAGTCTACGCTCTACGCCAGTGTCACGGCATACGTCAAAGAGGAAATGAATCGTGCCGAGAAGCTAGGTGGCGGTCGAAAAGGCACGGTGGGATTCGCTCTAACAGCATTGCAGCGCCGCCTAGCTTCGAGCCCAGAGGCCATCTATCAGTCCTTGAAGCGCCGACGCGAGAAATTGAAGCGCCGTGTTGAAGACGAAAGAGTCAAGCAGCGCGGCGGCAAGCTGCTGGCCGAAACCGTTCTAACCGTAGGTGTCGGTGAGGATATCTGGGACAGCGCTGAGGACATGAGCCCCGATGACTATGAGCAGTTCGAAGAGGAGGTAGTCGACCAAGCCACTGCCGCACAGACAATTGCTGAGCTCGAATTGGAGATCCTTACGCTTGGCCATCTAGAAGAGCAGGCTCGCGCGCTGGTTCACTCTGGCCAAGATCGGAAGTGGGAAAGTTTGCGGGAGCTTTTGCAGCATACCCCTGAGATGCTTGGCCATGACGGCCTGCAGCGCAAGCTCATCATCTTTACTGAACACCGCGACACACTCAACTACCTCGCAGTCCAAATCCGCGGGCTTCTAGGAAGCGCCGAGGCAGTGACTATGATCCATGGTGGAGTCAAGCGCGAGGATCGCCGGAAAGTCCAAGAGTTGTTCCGTAACGACAAGGATACTCGTGTTTTGCTTGCCACTGACGCAGCAGGCGAAGGTGTCAACTTGCAAAACGCCAATCTAATGGTGAACTACGACTTGCCATGGAATCCGAACCGTTTGGAGCAGCGCTTCGGCCGCATTCACCGTATTGGGCAGACAGAGGTTTGTCACCTTTGGAATTTAGTTGCCAACGAGACCCGCGAGGGCGACGTCTTCCAGAAGCTATTCGATAAGATCGAGATTGAGCGCAAGGCCCTCGGAGGTCGAGTATTCGATGTGTTGGGCGAGGTGTTCGATGGGGTCAGCCTTCGTGAGCTCCTAATCGACGCCATTCGCTATGGTGACGATCCAGCCGTGCGCGCGCGGCTTCGCCAAAGAGTAGAGGGGGCGCTCGACACAAGCCACCTCCGCGATATCATCGGCCGCAACGCGCTAGCTGAGGAAATCATGGATGAACGTCGACTTTTCGCGTTGAAAGAAGAAATGGAGAAAGCAGAAGCGAGAAAGCTTCAGCCGTATTTCATCAGGTCCTTCTTTTCGCAGGCATTCGAGCGTCTGGGTGGAGACCTTCGCCCGCGCGGCTCAGGGCGATATGAGATTACTTTCGTGCCGAGCGTAATTCGTGAGCGTGATCGCCAGATCAGCGGCCGTGATCGACGGAACATGGATCCGGTCTTGATTAAATACGAGCGCGTCTGCTTCGAGAAAAAGTTTGTTCGCCTTCTTGATCGACCTAACGAGGCGATGGCCAGTCTGGTCCATCCTGCGCATCCGCTTATGCATTCTGTGGTCGATCTGATGCTCGAGCAGCATCGGGGCAAGCTTAAGCAAGGTGCCACGTTTGTAGATCCCAACGACGAAAGCCTTGAACTGAAATTACTATTTCTCATTGATCACTCAGTTCGCGAGGGTGACGAAAGAGCGCTGGTAGTATCCCGCCGCTTGCAGTTCGTGTCGGTAGATAGGTACGGCGTAGTTCAAAACGCGGGCTGGGCGCCCCACCTGGATCTCAATCCGATCAGCGCGGAGGAGCGCGCGCTTGCCGGCCCCGAGCTTGACGCTGATTGGATCACCAAAGACTTTGAGGAACGGGCACTCTCGCATGCTTCCGAAAAGCTTGTGCCGGAACACTTTGAGGAAATCCGGGAGCGTCGCGAAACCCACGTTGACAAGAATCTTACCGCCGTCCATGAGCGCTTGATTAAGGAGATCGATTACTGGTCGGATCGCCATGAAAAGTTTAAGACCGACTTGGCTGCGGGTAAAGACGTGCGCTTGACGCTCGAGAACGTCCGCCGAACCGTGGACGAGTTAACCGCCCGCCTGGAGTCGAGAACCAAAGAACTTCGCGCCTCCCGCCATGTAGTCTCAGCGACGCCGGTGGTGGTCGGCGGGGCGTTGGTGATCCCTGCTGGTCTACTCGCGCAGCGTCGCGGGGATGCAGAGGGCCAGACCTGGACCGCTGATGCCACAGCCCGTGCTCGCGTTGAGCGGGTTGCCATGGAGGCCGTCCGTAAATCCGAGGAGGCCATGGGGCATCAGGTAGTCGATGTGTCCGCTGAAAAGTGCGGTTGGGACATGACTTCGATTGTTCCCTCCCTAGACGGCAAGCTTCCCCAGGCAAGGCATATCGAGGTCAAAGGGCGGTCCAAAGGTCAGTCGACAATCACGGTCACGCGCAATGAAATTCTCTACGGGCTCAACCAAGCCGATAAATTTATTTTGGCCATCGTAATCATCGACGGTGAAAGCCACGAAGGTCCTCACTATATTCGCAACCCATTCACGCAAGAGCCTGATTGGGCAGTGACAAGCATCAACTTGGACCTCGCGTCCTTGCTCTCGAAGGCTAAATCTGCATGACACTGATTAAAACACCCAAGAAGCTGATTGAAGTGGCACTGCCGCTCGACGACATCAATGCGGCCTCCTCAAAAGAAAAGTCAATCCGCCATGGGCATCCATCGACGCTCCATCTCTGGTTTGCCCGGCGTCCGTTGGCATCTGCACGCGCCATCCTTTTCGCACAGATGGTCAATGACCCTGGCTATGAGCGACATCTAGGCCGCGGCGTAAACAAGGAGAGGGCAAAGGTCGAGCGGGAGCGACTTTTTAATATCATTCGGGATTTGGTCAAGTGGGAGAACACGGACAACCAAGAGGTCCTTGACCGCGCGCGCGCGGAGATCCGCAAATCGTGGAAGGAGACGTGCGACCTCAATCCTGGCGTTCCCGGATTTGATCCCGAGGTGCTGCCAGTGTTTCATGACCCGTTCGCGGGTGGCGGATCTCTACCTTTAGAAGCACAGCGCCTCGGCTTTGAGAGCTACGCTACCGACCTCAATCCTGTTCCTGTTGTTCTGAACAAGGCGATGATCGAGATCCCGCCGAAGTTTAAAGACATGGCTCCGGTTGGACCACTGTCACTGGCGGCACGGCAGCAGCGCATTCCCGAGCTTTGGACCGGTGCACGGGGCCTGTCCGAGGATCTCCGCCGATACGGCACCTGGATCGGTCAAAAAGCTGCAGAGAGGCTGGGGGAGCGCTATGCGCAGATAAAGTTACCGGCCAGGTTGGGCGGCGGTACGGGTACGGTCCTAACTTGGCTATGGTGCCGAACAGTAGCCAGTCCTAATCCGGCTGCTGGTGGCATGCATATTCCGCTCGCAAAGTCCTTCCAACTCGCGAAACGTGAGGGCCGCGAGATCTACATGGTGCCTCAGGTCGCCGACGACAAGCTTAGTTATTCGTTCGTTCTGCAGGAGGGTGGCACACCAGCCATCAAGAGCACGGTCGGAGGCCGTGGCGGTGTTTGTATTTTAACCGACTCGCCGATTCCGCTCACCTATATCCGAACGGAAGGGCTGGCTGGGCGTATGGGGCAGAGACTGATGGCGGCGGTCGTGCAGACGACGAAAGGCAAGGTCTATGTCGCGGCTAGCGAAATGGAGGAGCCAGACTTCTCGGCGATGGAGCCTAGCGCGCCCGAGGCTGAAATCCTTCATTGGTCGGGTTGCACCAATGTCGTTGTCTACGGCATGAAGACCTTTCAAAGCCTTTTCAATCTGCGACAGCAATTCGCGCTAACAACGTTTTGCGCTCTGGTAGTTGAAGCTAAAGAGGAGATTCGCAAAGACGCGATCAAAGCGGGGATGAGGGACGACAACCTGGGCCTCGAGCAAGGGGGCACGGGCGCGACCGCATATGCTGAGGCGGTATCAGTTTACTTGGCCTGCGGTGTGGGTAGAGTGGCGAATTACTGGAACACTTTGTCTTCATGGGAATCTGGTGGTGAATTTGTTAAAGGCGCTTTCACTACACATGCTTTGCCCATTGTTTGGGACTATGGCGAAGTCAATCCTTTAACGGACGGCGGCGGATCTTGGATAAGCGCCCTTGGCTGGATAGCCAGGGTGATAGATTTGTTGCCAGCCACGGCAACTGGCCACGCCATGCAGCTCGACGCGGCTAATGCGTCGTTGCCAATCGAAACTCAAACCGTAGTGTCGACTGACCCGCCTTATTACGACAACGTGCCCTACTCGAACTTGTCCGATTTTTTCTACATTTGGATGCGGCCTTGCCTGCGTCAAGTGTTTCCAGACATTTTTGCGACACGGCAAACGCCTAAGGCCGACGAGTTAGTCGCTTCGCATAGCCTCTACGATGATATCAACGATGCGATGAAGCATTTCACTGACGGCATGACGTTGGCTTTAAAGCGGATGCATGATAAGGCCAACGAATCGGTACCGGTGACCATCTACTACGCGTTCAAACAGAGCGACACTGGAGCGACGGGCACAGCGTCGTCCGGATGGGAAAGCTTCCTTGAGTCCGTCATCAAGGCTGAATTTGTAATCACGGGAACGTGGCCGGTACGAACGGAGCGAGGCGTGCGAGGACGAGCTATTGGCTCCAACGCATTGGCTTCATCCATTGTCTTGGTTTGTCGCAAGCGCGACGCGGATGCGAAGGCTATTTCCCGGCGCGAATTCCAACGCGAACTCAAAGAGCATTTGGCCGAGGCACTCGATGTAATGATCGGTGGTGCAGAAGGCGTTTCGCCGGTGGCCCCAGTCGATTTGGCGCAGGCCGTGATCGGGCCAGGTATGGCGATTTTCTCGAAGTACTCGGCCGTCCTTGAAGCCGACGGCAAACTTATGACCGTCCACACCGCGCTCACATTGATCAATAAGATGCTGACCGAGGGTGTAGATGACTTTGACTCGGACACCCAGTTTTGCCTCTCCTGGTTTGATGGCCAAGGTTGGGCAGAAGGCGATTTTGGTCAAGCAGACGTATTAGCTCGCGCGAAGGGAACCAGCGTACAAGGCCTGGGTGCGGCAGGCGTTGTGGAGTCTGGGGCCGGAAAGGTCCGGCTACTCAAACCTTCGGAATATCCAGCCGATTGGATGCCAGAGAACGACAACAACACTCCAGTTTGGGAGGCTTTGCATCAAATGATCAGGGCTCTCCAAACGCAAGGGGAGGCCGCATCTGGCTCGTTGCTAGGGGGAATGCCGGCACGAGCGGACAACATTAGAAATCTCGCTTACCGCCTTTACACGCTGTGTGAGCGGAAAGGCTGGGCCGACGAGGCCCGCGCCTATAACGAGTTGATCGCTTCGTGGACTGCCATCGAAGTCGCTTCGCATGAGAAGGGCCAGTATGGCTCGCAAGGCATTATTGAAATCTAAGGGAGCAAAAGAATGAGCCTTAAACCATGGCGCGAGATCGCCATTCCTCATGAGGACGTCCTCAAAGGCACGTTTCAGCAGGCCGAATTCGCGGCCGATATTTCGCGTGTTCATCAAGGCTCGGCATCCGAGGAATACCAGGACGCTGCGCTGTTCTTTCAGCGTACGTTCATCACCGAGGGTATGCGCCTGTTGCTCGACTCGGTAGTCAAGCGCCTCGCTGGCAAAGGTGGCGATCCGGTCGTCCAGCTTCAGACTGCGTTTGGCGGCGGTAAGACACATACCCTGCTCGCCGTTTATCACTTGGCGAAAGGCACACTTCCAGCAAGTCAGCTCCAAGGCATCTCGCCAATCCTTGACGCGGCAGGTATCCAAGAACTGCCGAGGGCAAACGTCGCGGTGCTAGATGGTGTCGACTTGCTCGACTTGGCTAGCAAGCCACGCAAGCATGGCGAGTTCGCTGTGAAGACGATCTGGGGTGAGCTCGCTTGGCAACTTGGAGGCGCGGAGAGCTACGCGATGGTGCAGGAGGCCGATGAAAATGGCACTGCGCCTGGTAAGGGCGCGCTAGCCCAGATGTTGGCCTCGCGTGCGCCTTGCATCATATTAATGGATGAGTTGGTTCGTTTCGTCTCCCAGTTTGAGGAGGGTAAGACTCTCTCTGGCGGCACATACGACACACAAATTTCTTTTGTCCAGTCACTCACCGAGGCATTAAAGGCAGTGCCAACGGCAATACTCTTGGCATCGCTGCCGTACTCTGATCGGGAGGCAGGCAGCCAACAAGGGATAAAAGCTTTACGGGCTTTAGAACATTATTTTGGACGTGTTCAGGCGCTATGGAAGCCTGTGGCAACCGAAGAAGCGTTCGAAATTGTACGCCGGCGTTTGTTCGCCAACATCTCTGATCAGCTAGGCGCAGAAGAGGTGTGCCGGGCTTATGCGGACTTCTACTCAGCCAACGCTGGAGATTTTCCCCCAGATACACAAGACAGCCACTATTTTGAGCGGATGAAGCATGCGTATCCGATCCATCCGGAGGTCTTCGATAGGCTCTACGAGGATTGGTCCTCGCTTGACAATTTCCAGCGCACCCGCGGTATTTTGAAATTCATGGCCAAGGTGATCCATCGCCTTTGGACTGACGGCAATAATGATCTAATGATCCAGCCTGGAAGTCTGCCGCTGTATGACTCGGACACCCGCAACGAGGCTATCTACTATCTGCCACAGGGGTGGGATCCCGTCCTCGAGCGCGATATTGATGGCGAGCGGGCGATCACGACTGAACTCGACAACGCGAAGCCGCTGTTCGGGTCCATCTTGGCTTGCCGCCGAATCGCGAGAGCCGTATTCCTCGGATCTGCTCCAGATGCCGGGGCTGTTGGCGGATCAAAGCACCATAGGGGCATTGAGCTTGAAAACCTGATGCTGGGCTGCGCGCAGCCTGGGCAGGTGCTGGGACACTATAAGGATGGCGTCCGCTCCTTGGTTGACCGTCTTCAATACTTCAACAGCGCGAATAACAGATACTGGTTCGATACCCGGCCAAATCTTCGTCGTGAAATGGAAGACCGCAAGCGCCGGTTCAACCTACGTGAGGATGTCTACCCTTACATACGCGAAAAACTGCGTTTTACGCCTGGATCCTTCGGCGGAGTACACGTCTTCACTGAGAGCGCGAGTGTTCCTGATGATTTGGCGTTGCGGATCGTGGTCCTGCATCCAGAGGCCACATTTGGGCGATCTGCGCAAGGCCCAGCGACCGATGCCGCGTTGGCGATCTTGAAGCAACGCGGCGATCTGGCCCGGCAGAAACAAAATCGGCTGATTTTCTTGGCGCCGGACGCCGACAACGTCAGCCGCCTCAAGGATCATGTGTGCTCAGCGCTCGCTTGGCAGTCCATCGTGGCTGATGTGAAGGAGGGCCGCCTCAATCTCGATCAGCACCAAGCCAAGCAAGCGTCGAGTAGCCTCGAACAGGCCAACGAAGGTCTGGCGCGCATGGTGCGCGAGACCTACAAATGGCTATTGGCCCCCATGCAGGAGGCTAAGCCTGGTAAGGGCATCGGTGATCTCCAATGGGAGCATTTCCAAGTTAACCCGGCAGTGGCGAATCGTGCCGACGAGATTGAGAAAATTCTCAAAGAACACGAACTACTCATCACCGAATGGTCACCCATCCATCTGTCAAATCTGATGCGGACATGGTTTTGGAAAGATGATGCTCCCGCCTTTAGCGCGGTCGAGACTTGGCACAAAACATGTCATTACCTGTATCTGCCTCGGCTCCTCGACGCGGATACTCTACGGATGGCGATTGGTGTCGGAATAAGTTCGCGTGACTTCTTCGGCGTCGCCTATGGCAATGAGGAAGGCCGCTATCAGGGCTTCCAATTCGCCGAAAACACTTCGGTGATTTTCGACGACACATTATTGCTGATCGAACCCAAGGCAGCTTCCGACTTTTCGGCCAAGCTTGCGGCCGAGGCCGCTGAGCGCGAGGCCGCTGCTATGCCTGCGACGCATGGACGCGACGTGTCGGGCGCTGGATCAGGAAGTAATGCTACAGGGAATGATGCGGATGACGATTCTGGACCTTTGCCTTCGCCCTCCAGCAGTGGCTCTCCGGCCCCTATGCCAGCACCGGGCCCTGTTGCCAAAAAGCGGATGTTCTTCGGCACCGTTGAACTCGATCCGGTCAAAGCTAAGTTGCAGTTCTCAGACTTGGCCGACGAGGTATTGATGCTGTTTACACAGAAACCGGGGGTCAATGTGAGAATCTCAGTCGAGATTGAGGCCGAATCATCTGCAGGATTCGATGACAGTACGCAGCGGGCTGTGCGTGAAAACTGCAATCTGCTTAAGTTCAAAAATCAAGCGTTCGAAGAGTGACTGAGTTCTAGGATGGAGCTGAGCGGAAACTGGCTTACGGTCAGCGACCGCACAGCCTAGTCAGTGCTATCGAAAACAATCCGTCCAAACATTTGCTCCGGGCCCATATGAAACTTATCAATACCTACGATGATAGAGACGATGCTGAAGAGGCGGTGGAAAAGCTTACGGGCGACAAACGACTTGCTAGTGAGCGTGATGGTACCGTGGTGATCTACAATCTATTTGGCACTCCGAGCTGGGGGAACTTCCACCGGCTCAAGATGTACAATTTAGCAGAGCTGAAAGCTCTTCTTGCTCGACGTGCGCACTGGCAAGAGATAGAGCGCGCTCGTCACACGGAAATCATCGCAACGCTCCAATCCGTGGCTAAAAATTATGTAATACCCATCCCAGAGCACTGGCTCTAATCGATGAAGCGAATCTCCAGATAAACTGGTGGATCGTCTTCTCCCTCGACCTTGTAGCCCCCGGACTGATTGAGCAATTCAGCCACGACCTGACTTCAAGCTCCGTTGTAGTTGTCGCCTTCAGTGACGATGAAGGCGTTACTGGGTAATTCATCCTTTAATGGCTAAGTCGGCGCATACACGCAGGACACCGTCGCGCACATTGTTGACCGCATCTTGCACAGTCAATTCATTGCGGCAGGAGAACCACTGATACTTCGCGATGGCATTTTCGAATGCAGCTGAGCAAGCTGAGTGTTCTGCAGCGTTTTTGATCACCAGGCTATTCAGTCCGCGAGCGCGCCTCGCAGCACGTTCCCACGAGATATCCGGCGCTGTGATAACCCCAACGTGTAGGTCAGGGATCCGTACGCCCATGTCGAGGTTCAGCTGCAGTATCTCAGGAAAGGGCAGGATTCTCCGGAATGCGGAGTCTGACGGGTACCAGCGATCGATCAGGACAATGCTGCCAAGATCCTGTGACTCAATGGCGTTCTCTGTGATCCATGCCCTTCCTTTAGCCAACTGTAGACATACTTCACGTTCCAACCCTAGGTTCGGATTTGAAGTGAGCTCCTTGATCAGTTCCAATGTTACCGGCCGGAAAGGGTCGAGCTCCTTTTCACAAAGACAAACCACATTGTAGCCTGCCGCCCGCAGGCAAGGAGCCGTAGCTTCAAGCACAGTCGTCTTGCCTGTGGCTTTCGGCCCGTCAAAGGATACGACCAACTGGCGTTTCAAGCGGCGACTACTGTTGAAGTCGACTCGTTGGCGCTGGCCATCTGTGTAGGTTGCCCGCTGATGCTCCCATCCCGATAAAGAGATACCCCAACGCAACCACTTGCGCGGGCGTTCAGAATAGCCTTTGCAATGTCGTCTAGAGTGCTACTGGAGGGCAGGTTGATTGTCTTTGAAATCCCCCCATCGATGAACGACTGGAACGTAGCCTGGGTGCGAATGTGGTCGCTTGGAGTGAGATCATGTGCACGAATCATCGTTTCCCGTATTGCGGCTGGGATCAGAGCGATCTCACACGGTGCATCTCCATTGATCAACTGATTAGTGATTTCATCAATCACCGCAGCACTTAAGTCATGCCCTATAAGCAGGCGGCGGAGGGTGGGTTGGAGCTGGTGAATTACCCGGTTCTCAACAGTCTGGCGAAGCACATAGCTAAAAACCGGTTCGATTCCACCAGACACGTTTGCCATCAGGCTCAAAGTCCCATTTGCAGCGATGGCCATCAGGGAAGCGTTTCGGCGCAGCGGCTCGCCGGGGTGCAACAGTTTAGGGCTGCAGCTGCCTCGGTTGGTTGCTAAGAGCTCACTGGTTGACCGAGCAGCCGATTTCATCAGTGCCATCACGCGTGAGGCAAACTCCAGTGCCTGCTCAGTCCCGTAGCGTTTTCCCATCAGCAACAAAGCGTCTGCATATCCCATGACGCTCAGACCGATCTTGCGACTTTCCTTGCATCGTTCAGCAACCTCCTCAGAGGCGTGATTCTGAATGTCGTGAAGGTTATCCAGGCAACGCACTGCAAGGCTTACAGCCTCTTGAAAGCGGTTTTCATCGAACACACCAGCGTGGATGAACCTCGAAGCGTTCAGTGAGCCGATCAGTGAGGACTCGTTTTCGCGAAGCAAGCTCTCTCCGCAAACGTTCAGAATCAAACGTTCCCCATTTGGAGAGCGAAGGGACTTATGCTCGCCGAATGCGATGGCGGGGCGACCGGTGCTGTAGATTGATGAGCAGACAGCGTCCCAGGTGGCAGTGGCCTTAGTGTCTGTGCGATGCAACGCGGCGAAGAACTCACCGTCGAGTTCGACGTTAGTGTGTGTGATCTCCAGCGAACTGCTCATGCCAATGAAAGAGGACACCATTGGATGGTCGGCATGGAGAGTTACAGCGCTGTGAGCTTTGCGTTTACGGGTTGGATTGAGGATTGCTGTCTGCTGCTCAATGAACATTGTCATGGCCACAGGATCGTCGACCGATGTCAGGTCGTATCCAATGCCGCCACATCCGTCGTGGATCTTTCCGGCGACTTTCATGGCGCTGGTATTCAGGGGGGGAGCCAGTACATGGCAGGCGAATAGATTAGCGCTGTTCTCGTGTTCACTATTCATCATCACGGGGGAGTTGGGCAAGAACGCCCCATCATGCAGCAAAGCATGCAGTTTCATCCCCAGAGCTTTCGCTTCAGCTTCAGATGAGTATTGCATCTCAACTGTTTCAAACATCCGAACCACTCGCCGTGGTAGATCGGACCAGTCACAAGCGTTCACGTCAGCGAAAAATCGCGGTGCCAGAATCCCAAGGTATGGGTTGTTGACCGCCCATGCTGGTTGAACTTGAAGTGCAGGCTGATTTGTCTGGTCCATGATTACTACCGGGGCTGAAGACACCGCCCCGACTCCTTCTGATCTTGATTGATGGGGCGCAGCCGGGTGGGGCGGCGAGGATAGGAATCTACACGTTATCGGTAAAACGGGAGATACCTCAAGTGCAGAGCCTAAAGCACCCTGCCGGACCCACATAGCGGCAAAACCATGTCCAGCGAGAAAGAACAGAATATCTACTCAGTAGTGCCATCGACGCCGAGCGATCGACTGGGAACGTATTGAATACGGCACAATCGTTATTGGAGCGTAAGCGCTCCAAATTTTATATTTATGGATCGCTAGCACTCCACTAATGATGGCTACTACCCATCTTCTTGAGTAATCTCCCGCCATCGAATACGGGAGATCAACATGGACAGCCGGTCACCAGAAAACCCACCTAAGCCGCTTGGACGCTTCTTTAGCGAGAATCTGAGTGCGGTGATGGCGGTTGCAGGTAAGCAGCGCGACAGCGGCTTACCAGGGCCAGTCACATCCACCAGGTTGCAAGCCGAGACGGGGATTGCTCGAAGCACACTTCGCTCGCTCAAATCGCTAGAGGATGACTCGGCCGCCAATCCAAACCTCGATACGCTTGAGCGCATTGCCGATGTGCTGGGAGTGCCGCCTGCATTCCTGCTCATGCGTCCTCAGGACTGGTTAGCCCTTGGTAACGCTTTGGGTGATATCGGTCACTATTTGCCCGCCGCCGGCAAACTCCAGCAAAACGGTTTACTAGAAGCCAGGAGTCCGGTGGAAAAGGTGCTGCGTGAGTCAAAGATGCATCCTGATCCACGACCAATTGGGGTTGGTGCTTCGCCAGAGGTAGCGCGTGCAAATGCTAGAGACGAATGGCGCCGGCGGCACTGCCTTACCCTTGATGCATTGATACTCCGGCAAGTCCGAAGTCCAAACCAGCGAGTTGCCCTAGCGGCTATTGCCGGCGCGCTGGCCAACCGGGCAACACCGAACGATCCGAAGATCGAAAACTAATTCATCCAAATTCAGAAGGAGTTCTAGCATGGCACTGATTCACGATGCGGACCTCGCAGATGTGCTGATGAGCTCAAGCGCAGATGATGTCAGGCTACTTATTGACGTCATCACCGACAACGGCAAGGGGCGGGTCTCTCTGTCCTCAACAGTGTGCGGACAATTGGTTGCAGGCAAGGAAGGCGAAGTCAATGAATTCATGCGCGCCTTGGTGGCAGAAGAGCTGACACGCTTTGGCGGTAACTCGTTGATGAACCTTTTCCGCGGGGGCAGCGGTGTCCCCTACAAAGAAATGCTCAGCGACGTTGCAAATCATGTTGGCGTAGCCAAGATCAGCACCGCCAGTTGCGGCGATTTAGAGATGGCAATCATCGTGAAAGTAATTGAGCAATCGCTCAGCCGTATGAGCGAGGAAGACAAAGCTACCTTCTTCGAGTCAGTAGGACCCGGATACCGCGCCGGGATGGGTCCGAGCGCTCTCGCCACGCTCATCGCCAGCCTGAGTGCCTCCGGGCTCACGGCTTACTCCCTCTCTGCCATGGTAGCGAGCGCAACAATGAGCAGCCTTGTGGGGCGGGGCGTGGTCTTCGCCGGTGGTGCGACTCTGGGCAGAGGTTTGGCAGTTCTCACAGGCCCCGTCGGTTGGGCGATCACCGGGATCTGGACTGCCTTCGACCTCGCCAGCCCGGCCTACCGGGTAACCGTCCCCTGTGTAATTCAGATCGGTCACATGCGCCAGAAGATGTTGCTTAAGCCGACCTGTTCAGAATGCCACTTTCCACTCACGGCAGACGCTAAGTTCTGTGGCAATTGCGGTGCACGGGTGACAAGCCGGTAAAAGCGCTTTCGCTCAATCGCAACTGGAGTATTCGTTGATGAATCCTACGATTTCACCACTTGAGTTTTTACTGACCAATGCAATCTGTTTCGCCGCCGGCGCTGCAATGGTTGTCGCGCTGCAACTAGGAGGCAAGGCCGTTTACCGGGCAGGGCAGCGCAAGACGCCCCCCGCTTTCTGATCTCAATCAGAAGTGCATCAGGCGAAACAATCAATTAAGGGATGAGTTATGTACACCAACAAGCATGCTACCCGTCTGGCGCAGCAAACACTTCAAGCTGTGCAGATGATCGACGACATCAGTCGGTGGAAGTCCGACCTGGAGTGGTTCAGCACGTTCGATATTGAAGACGCTAATACCAAACTGGGGCATGCCAAACGTGCAGTGCAGATGGTCGCCAATCGCCTGGCTGAACACAAGCATAAGATTATGTCATCTCAGCAGCGCTTGGACGAGTTAAAGGAGATCGCGGGGGGCTTTTTCTCCAGTTTCTGGCGGTCGGCTGAACAAACCGTTGCCCATCGACAATGTACTGAGCTTGAGTCCCTTCTTAAATCTCTCCGCCAATCTGCGGCCGATGACCAAGTCATGCTGGATGCCTACGAAAAGGATGTATGCAAGCTAACCGAGTCGCTTCTTCGCCATCGTGGCCTGAATCCGCTTGAAGCCCAGGCGACCATGGCGAGCAAGAGTCAGGAGTTGGCGCGATTGCAAGACGAGATCGAAGAAACCCGCCGTGCAAGTGAGCATTGGGAGTCGATGGCCGGCGAGGTGCTGCGCAAATGGAAATGTGCACTCAGTGAGTTGGCCAAAATAGAGCGTGACATTGCTCAAGCTGAAGGCTTTGAAAGAGAGTTGAGTAGTGCAATGACCTCTCGCGAAAAAGCGATGATCCACCAGCGTTGCGAGGCTTGTTTTCAAAATGGTAGACCAGGTGCCGTCCTTAGTAGACTGAACGGCGAACAACGCAAGTTGCAACGTGACGCCGATAAACTACAGTCCCGTCTGAAAGACATCATTCGGCTGCTGGATAAGCAAATTAGGACGCTGATAATCGATGGCAATAACCTTTGCTACGAACCTATGGAGCAAGGTAAGGGGCGTTTCATTGGTCTGGCCGCATTGAAGGCACTGGTGCCGCACCTTTCTAAAAGCTACAACGTGACGTTGATGTTCGATCCAGGCATCCGCCAGCGTCTATCGCTGGATGACTTCGCGCTGAAGGAAATGTTTCCCGAGGCTAACGTCATCGTGATGCCCCCGGAAATTAAAGCCGATGAAGGATTGCTTGCTGCTGCCGAGTTCGACACGGGCGCCTATGTAATCAGCAATGATCATTTTGCGGATTACCCCGAGCAGCCGGCAGTTCAAGAGAACCGGATTTTAAAGCATATCGTTCACCCAAGGTCGGTGCAGATCCACCAGTTGCAGTTGAATATTCCGTACTGAGCCTGGCACACGTACCGAAATATGTGGCTGAGACATATCGTAATACTGCAGCAATTTCGAAATTTATTTAAGTTGTAGGCAGCGCGACTATTGGTGGTGCAGGACTCTTTGGCACAACCGTTCGCGCCTTTCGATTTCAGTAAGATTCGTCAAAGAATTGATACAAACCTCCAAAAATCGATAACAGCTCCGACTCAGCTCAGTGGGAATCAGCTAGTTCAAAGCAATCAGTACACGGCTGTGGCAGAGAGACTACCTGCGTCCGTTTTATGAGTTGGGGACTAATGGTATGCGGCTTGTCTGTCCCCTCCGCTGAAGGTTCGCCCGCGATCCAACCCCCCTGGGGCGATGAGTTCGCTCCGACGATCAAGGATGGCGTTCGGTGTGCTGAGACCTGGCTCGAAGGCTCATCATTACCGTTGTGGGGGGCTCTGGCGCAGAACCGAAAACGTCATCGCCCTGGGGACTTTCAAGAAGCGTTCGAGGCCGGTTTTCTGCTGCGCTTGCAGCAGACGCTGCTTAATCTCCGTGAAGCTACTGCATCTCGACCAACCAGTTTCGATGCTTGAGGCTCTAATTGACGCTTGAGACTTTTCTTTTCCCGCCAAACCCTCCGATCAAGCGATCTTTGATCGCGCCGATCGGCGGGTTCACTCGCTTTTTCTCGAAGCCACCTAGTTCCATCCTCCCATTTCAAATTTGATTAGCGCCACGCCTTCTTTTACCCGCCAGTAAATGCCCACGATCTCGATCGAGTACACCGCAGTTTCAGCGTCAGAGTCGAGCTTGTCGTAGGGCTATGGCTAGAGAGGTGGCGACACCGGCGACAGCGGCGACAACCCATGCAGAACGTGACCTTGAGCGTGGCGACAGAAGTGGCGACAGTCGCCACTTTCTGAGCATATTGGCCGTGACGCTTGACCGCCTTTTCGAGTGGGTATAAAAAATGGGGCACGGATCGCTGTCGTTGACAGCACCAGCCCAGGTAGCCAGAACCTTCAAGGCTACGCCACTTTTTGGTGGTTCCCCCGAAGTGCGATTAGCGTCCGGAGGCTCGCACGGTCACTCCCCAAGAGTGATGGATGCCTACTCGACTGATCTGTCCACCGCGGCAGACGATAGGCCTACCTCGCTGCACTGCGGCAACCTCACCTCTCGGCACACTTTGCTGCGCCAATCCGCGCCCGTCTCTTTCTCCTGGAAAGAGACGGGCGCTCCTACTACTGCTGCAAGCCACATCGTACAAGGCACTGCCGCAACTCTCCTCGTGACAATCGGCCTGACAAATCCGATTCGTCACCATCCGCAACGACACAGGCACCGGTGCTGCAGCCTATGGAAAGGCTGCACCTGACTGACAGTCAGGCATGCCCCAGGTGTCCATGTCTTTGCCTTCTCCCACCCAGGATCTCCAGGTGTCGAACTCGTCAGTCGGCACAGCCTCTACCTGCCCGCATTTTCGGATGCGTCTAAGGAGGCCAGATTCATGGGTTCATGCCCTTGCTCCCGGTCGTAAGGAGCCGTCCGTTCCGCGTCAGTGAACACCTCACAGGCCGCAGGGGCCTTGATCCCTGATAACACTCAACAACCGTGGCGGGACTACGTGAGGACAACCAGCAATGAACGAGGAGAGGGCCCATGCAGCAAGTAGATCCGAAGCTTGAACTACCACGACCGCCTCGACCGCTGATTGAGTCGAATCCCGTGGCCCAGCCTTATCCAGTCCAGGCACTGGGTGGGATTCTTGGGCCTGCGGTGGAGCGAATGGCCGAGGTCATCGGCGTGCCCCAGGCGCTGGCCGCGCAATCGGTGTTGGCTGCCACGGCGCTGGCCACCCAAGGACATGCGGGCTTACAGCTCGACGGGAGAAACTATCCCCTGTCGCTGTACCTGATCACAATGGCCGCATCCGGTGATCGCAAGACCGCGGCAGATCGATGTGCATTGCTGCCTGCACGGCAATGGGAGCGTGAGCAGTGGCAGCGCTACCGCGAACAACTTGCTCGGTACCTCGCAGCGCAGCGACAGGCGCAACGTGCCAACCCTGTCGATCCCGCCCCCACAAACGGCGTACCGCTCGAAGCGGAGCCCTCTGCACCTAGGTTGATCACCACGGACCCGACGATCGAAGCGCTGATCAAGGGGCTCTGCCATGACCTGCCCAGCATGGGACTGTTCTGCGATGAAGGGGGACAGTTCCTCGGCAGCAGCACCATGAGTCGGGATCACCGTTTGAAAGCGGTCACGACCTTGTCGTCACTCTGGGACGGTAGCCCGATTGATCGAGCGCGCTCCATGGCAGGCGAAAGCCTACGGGCTTATGACCGGCGCTTGAGCCTGCACCTGATGCTGCAACCGTATTTGGCCATGCAGTTACTCAGTGACCCGTTGCTGCAGGGGCAAGGTATTCTCGGTCGCTGCCTGATGACCTGGCCTACCAGCCTGGCCGGACAGCGCAGTTACCAGGCCGTCGACTTGTCCAAAGACGCCGCCCTAAAACGCTATCACCACCGTCTTTCGGCCCTGTTTCGTCAGCCGTGGTCACTTAGCCCTGACGGTGCTCTACAGCTATCACTACTGAACCTCAGTCCGTTGGCTCGTCGTCGCTGGATTGATTTACACGATGCCATCGAATCCCAGTTGGGTGAGTTTGGCGAGCTGGCCAGCGTACGGCCCAGCGGATCGAAGGCTGCCGAAAACCTGCTGCGTGTCGCTGGCATTTTGGCCGTGGTGGAGGAGAGCAGTGTCGTGGAGGTCGACCACATCCAACGGGCCTCGACCTTAATTGGCTATTACCTTGCCGAGATCCAACGCCTGACCGAACAGGAACCGGTGTGCCGGGTAAAGGAAGAGGCGGACCGGTTGCTGCGCTGGCTGCAGGTCAAAGATTGGAAGCGCTTTAGTATTCGAGACCTGAACCGCAACGGGCCCCGCTTTGCTCGTAAGAGCAGTCGCCATGCCGCCAAGCTGCTGGTCGAGTTGATTGATCATCAGTGGTTGATCACCGATGGCCAAACCTTCGAGGTGCGTCATGTTCAATCTTGATGAAGCGCTGCGTAACCATCTGGCTCAGCGCCAAAATGAACCAAAAGTGCGGTTTGTCGCCGCGAGTGTCGCCACTTTGTCGCCACGCTCAAAGGCAGACAAGGCAAGGGTTGTCGCCGCTGTCGCCACCCTCCGTAAAACTATCACCTCGACGACAGTCATCATTCAGTGGTTGAAAGAGGAAGGCGCGCATCTCTACGTCGTCGACAACACGCTGTGTTTTCGCCCTACTGATTGGGCCCAGTTCGCCATCGTGAGCGCACACTGGCGAGCCCTTCTACATGAGCTCGCTGCAGTCGATCAGGTACAGAAAAATGGCTCGCGTCGGTAAGCGAGTGGGGCGCAATTTCGGCTTTGGTCGCCAGCTCAGCTATGCCGGACCGCAAGCCTTGAAAGATCTGTTTGGCGACGGCCATTTTGCTACCGTCAAAGCCCATAGCGATCGCTGGCAGGCCTTCTTGAATTGGAGTCTATCCGAGGAAGGGCCGAGGCTGAATGACGCGCGACAGATCGACCGTGACATCCTCATGCGGTACGCCACTTATGTGCGTGAGCAGGTTGATCAGGGCAACGTCGGCATTGCCACCGCACAGAACCGACTGTCCAGCGTGAACCGAACGATGGCTGCGCTGCGCGGTGATCAGTACGTCAAAATTCCCAGTCCGAGCAAGGCGCTGGGCTTGCAGCGCTCAAGCGTGCGTAGTGAGGCCCCACAAGGCCAAGACCGTGTGCAGGTCAGGCTGATTGCGCAAGCGCTGTCAGAGCGACAGCAACCGAGGGTGAGTGCCATCGTGCTCCTCGCCCGGGAGACCGGCATGCGCTTGCGTGAGGCGATCTTGGCGGACCTGCCCCGACTGCAACGTGAGGCCAGGCAACTGGGCAAGATCAACATCCAGGACGGCACCAAAGGCGGTCGATCAGGCGCTTCAGCACCGCGTTGGATCGTGGTCACTGATCAAATCCATGGCGCCTTGGATAGGGCCTGGGAGGCTTCACCCAGTGGCAGTCGGAACCTGTTGGCCCCCAGCGAGAGCTACAAAAAGTTTATGCAGTCAGTTGTGCGACCGGCACGGGACATCTTGCATGAGCATGGATTGAAAGGCTTTCATGAGCTGCGGGCGGCTTACGCCTGTGAGCGCTATGAGCAACTGACTGGCTTGAATACACCCGTCAATGGCGGTCGTGTTCATCGAGAAGATCGAGAGCTTGATCAGCGTGCACGACAGCAGATCAGCCACGAATTGGGACATAACCGCATCGATGTGGTGAGTGCCTACATCGGAGGTCGGCGATGATGGCCGAGTTCGACATAGCGTTGTTTCTGCGCCCCGTGCTCAAAGGTGCACATGCCACGCAGCAGCGGCACATCAGGCAAGCAGAAAGGATGCACGAGGTGATTCGTGAGCGCTGGGGTTGCGCGACTCCCTGGTCCTGGAGAGAAAAGCACGTGAGATGGTTTCTGGAGCACTACCTGCGATGCTCAGCTCCAGCTACCGTCTACTACTACGACTTAACAGCAGGGTTGATCCGCCGAAGAAAGGCAAAAGTCGTGTTTGCCTGATAGACCTTTAAGCGTGAGTCCCTGAGTATGGGAATGCGGAGCCTTCCCATACTCAGGGACTTGGCTGAAGAGGCGCAGGCATACCAAAGATCTAGCGACTGTCGTCACTCCTTTCGCCCTGCTACACGACACTGATGGTAGCCGGTGTCGCGTACCTTTTAGATGTTCAGCGAATTGGTACGACATTGCGGTCCCTGGTTTGATTGATGGCAGATGCCGACAGGCTGCCGGTGGCCGCCTTCTGGATATGTTCACTCCACCAAGCCATCATCGGACGCCGGCGTTCGATGTAATCCGTCCGGTTGTAGGCACTACGAACTTCGTCTTTGTCGACATGCGCCAGCGCGACCTCGATCAGCTCCGGATCCCAGCCATGCTCATTCAGGATGGTACTCGCCATCGAGCGCAAGCCGTGGCTGACTAGACGGTCCTGAAAGCCCATGCGCTTCAACGCCATGTTGGCGGTCTGGCTATTGGCATGGGTGCGGGGGTTTCTATCTGAGGGGAACACGTACTCTCTGTTGCCGCTGAGTTGCTTGAGGGTCTCCAGTAACGAAAGTGCCTGATCGGTAAGGGGGATCGTGTGCGGCCGACGCTTTTTCATGCGCTCTGGCGGAATGGTCCAAATGCGCTTGTCGAAGTCGATATCTGCCCATCGTGTGGTGGCTGCTTCGGCAGGGCGGGTCATTGTGTGCAACTGCCATTCGATCAGGCAGCGGGTCGTTCGCTTGATGCTGGCGTTCGCGATTTCCATCATGAGCTCGGGAAGCTCCTCAGGTGGTAGCGCAGCCATGTTCTCTTTCTTGGGTTTCTTGAACACCGCCCGAATACCACTGAGGGGGTTCGCAAATATCAGCCCGGAGTTGACCCCGTAGGTCATGATCTCGTTAAGTCGTTGACTCAATCGCTTCACGGTTTCGAGGCTCCCTTTGGCCTCGATTGGGCGAAGGATCTTGATAACCATCGGAGCAGTGATTTGAGAAAGCGGCGTTGTTTTCATGCTTGGGAAAACATGGAGTGTCAGCGATCTCCAAATGTCTTCGGCGTAGGCTTTGGTTACGGAGTCTTTCTTCAGCTCGAACCAGGCGGTGGCCACTTTCTCGAAAGTGTGTTCAGTCTCAGCAAGTTTGGCTTGCCTTACCTCATCACGCTGGGTTTTGGGATCAGTGCCCAAAGCGAGCAGCTCACGCGCCTCTGCGGCTTTCTTCCGGGCGTTGGCAAGCGAGAGGTCGGGGTATGGACCAAGCGCCATATTGATACGGCTTCTGGTCAGGGGCTCGCGGTAGTTGAAATTCCACATCATTGAGCCGCTCGCGCGTACTCGAAGCTGTAAGCCATCGCCGTCGCTGAGGACGAAGTCTTTACCAGTTGCCTTGACTGCCTTGAGCTGGCGATCGGAGAGGCGGGTTGCGTTAGTAGGCATGGGGCTACCTCCAGCACCGTTTTGGTATCCTGAAAATAGCATTAGGCAGTCCGGGATACCACCTGGGATACCAAAGCGGCTGGAACTCAGGAACTCTCAAAAGCTCCCATAAGCGCAGAAGCCCCTGTATTTACTGGATTTCAGCCACAAAAAAAGACGTCCGTGGACGTCTTTAGTTGATCAAATGGTGGAGCCGGGGGGATTTGAACCCGCGTCTAACCCTTGATTATCGCGGGCTGCAGCGTCAAGGCTGCCATAATGCTGTCATTGTACAGGAGGTAACACGCTCATGGACGCCCAGGCTCGCAGCTGGACCTCGGGAAAGCTCTTGGTGATGCCTTTAAAAATTTGCTTGTAGACTGCGGAGTCCTCGCGCCCGAGAATGCCTGCAGCGTACAGATTTCTATAGGTTTCGCCTCCAGCTTTCTTGTGTTTTTCAAAAAAACGCAGGGTCGTCACATCTGCATATATCTCCGCCTTGACTAGACTTACTGTCATATTTGACATGTTGAAATTCTTCTGTAGGTATAAGTCCTTAGGGAAACTCCGAACAAGTTGCCATCAGCCGAAAATTGACGGCATGAGGATGCCGAAAAGCCTGATTTTCAGCCGCTGATTATTGGAAAACCAAGGCAAAGCCTTGGTTATCTGCCCTCACGGGCGCACCTCTCCCGCGGCCGGCAATAATTGCCGGCGCACCATCCACAGATTCGACAGGGCAAACAGCGTGGTCAGTTGCGCCGTGTTCTTGGCCAAGCCACGGAAACGGGTTTTCACATAGCCGAATTGGCGCTTGATCACACGGAATGGATGTTCGACTTTCGCTCGCACCTGCGCTTTGACCTTCTCGATCTTGCGTCTGGCCTTGTAGAGCACGCTTCGTTTGCTCAAGTGTTTATAGATGCTCCGACGAGCCGCAATCTGCCAGATCACCGGCCGCCCTTCATGCTCCGGTCGCTTCTCTACGCCGGTATAACCCGCATCGGCACAGATAACATTTTCGTCGCCATGCAGCAGGTGAGCGACCTCCGTTACATCAGCCACATTCGCCGCTGTGCCGTGGATGTGGTGCACCAGACCCGACTCGGCATCTGCACCTATATGCGCCTTCATGCCGAAGAAATACTGATTACCCTTCTTCGTTTGATGCATTTCAGGATCGCGCTTGCCGTCATTGTTCTTGGTCGAACTGGGGGCGTGGATGATGGTGGCGTCGACGATGGTGCCCTGGCGCAACGATAGGCCCTTGTCTCGCAGGTAATTGTTGATGGTTTCCAGAATGCCCGCCGCCAACTGATGCTTCTCCAGCAGGTGCCGGAAATTCATGATCGTCGTGTCTTCGGGGATCGGAGCGCTGAGCGTCAGACGAGCAAACTGGCGCATCGAAGTGATCTCGTACAGCGCCTCTTCCATGGCGGGGTCGCTCAACGAGAACCAGTTCTGCAGCAGATGAACACGCAGCATGGTTTCCAGTGGGTACGGCTTGCGACCACCGCCGGCCTTTGGGTAATGCGGCTCGATCAACGCCACCAAACCGCTCCACGGCACCACCTGCTCCATCTCGGCCAGGAAACGCTCGCGACGGGTTTGCTTGCGCTTACCGGCGTACTCGAAATCGGAAAAGCTCATCTGACTCATGGGATGGCGGGCTTAAAGAGGACAGTTGGACGGAGGGCTATTTCAGCACAGGTCAGACGGTCTGTGCTGACTTGATCGGAGAATTCTTAGCGTGCATTAATTCGTGATGAAGCAGAACTGTTTGTAGAGCCCAGTAGATATTCGGAGCTTCAATCTCTGTAATTCCAGCAGGTGCTTGATCAAGAAATATGGCGGTTCCTACGATGTCGTTCTTGACGTAATTCGTAGCGAATCCTCCAGCGTTGGCCATGGTATATCCGACTTCGCTTAAGGAGGGTATTGAAGGGTCTTTGAAACGAAGAATAGAATCAAACTCAATTCCCTCTTCCCTCAGGCTCTCTTCGGGCGGCTTCGAAAAAGAGGTGGATTCGATAAAGCTGACCTGTGTGTTCAACTCTGGATATATGTTGGCGACCGCATAGAAAAGCTCCTTAGTTTCCAGGCATTGTTCCAACGTTCTTACCCCTTTTTTTCGTTTGAGCTGATGACCAAAATTTCTCTGCTTTGAATCCCGCTTCAATGTCTGCTGATGGCATCCATCTACCATAGACGCGGGCTATCATGGTCCAGTCAGTATGCCCCATTTGCTTGGCTACCCACATCGGGTGCTCTCCTGCAGAAAGCATCATCGATGCATAGGTGTGCCTGGTCTGGTAGGGGCGCCGATACCGGACCCCGGCCTTCTTCATTGCGGGGTGCCACATAGTTTTGCGTATCGGCTGATCGCCGGCCCAGCGCTCAAGGGTGCGCGGGTTCTGAAAAACCTCTTTGTCAGCCAGAAAGGTATGCTCTTTCTGCGCCTTGAGCGCTTCCATGGCGGGGCGCAACAGCTTCACTGAACGCCGGCCTGCCGCCGTCTTGGTCACCTCGGCCTCTCCGCCTGCGGCTTGGGTCATTGCGCGGCTGATCATCACCTCACCCCGCACCCAGTCCACATCACCCCAGTCCAGCGCAACCAGCTCGCTTGTCCGAAGACCAGTCCAGAGCGCGAACTGCACCATGTTTCTGGCCTGGCCGCTAAGGGCAGCCAGAATTGCCTGCTGCTCTTCTGGTGTGAACGGGTCCACGTCGTCCTCCTTCGGCGGAGCCTCCTTCCGGGCGTATGTCCAGCCGGCCAGCGGGTTCGTATCGAGCAGTTCCTCGTCGACCGCGTCGTTGAGAGCCGACCGCAGGCAGCTCTGGATATTGCTCAGCGTTTTGTTGCCCACCTGCAGCGTGTCCAACCAGTCCTTGATCGTCTTCCTCTTAAGGTCTATGACCAGGTGGTGGCCAATGGTGGGGAGGAGGCGGAGCTCGACGATTTTTCGATACCCCTCGAAGGTGCTGCTGGAGATATGTTTCTTCTTCGCCTGCAGCCACTTGGTCAGGTATCCACCGGCCGTTTCCTGGCTGGTTTCCGGCGCGAACTTGGCGGCCCGGGGAGAGCCAGGGAACGTGACGGAATAGTCGAACGTCCCCTGGGCGATGGCATGCTCGATCGCCGCCTTGTGCTGCTGGGCCTTCTTCAGATTAGTGGCGGAGGGCTTGAGCGCAACGCGCTCGCGGCACCTAACACCCCGGAACATGAACGTGATCTCGATGCTCGAGTCTGAGACTGCCCTGACCCCACTCCCGCCTCTACCCATGTTTCATATCCTTCCATATCGATAAGCGTCCGGCCGTCCGGCGCTTTCAACCAAATCTCACCAAGCCGCCATACACCATCACGGATCTTGGAGCGGATCGCGTCCTCGCTGTAGCCAGACTCGGCAGCAAATTTCCTGACGGTTACGTAGCGCATGGGTCGTCAGTCCTGGTTATTCAGGGGTAGCGAGTGCGCAGCGGCCACGTATCGATTTGTCGTTCTCGGCTTGCTCGCGTAAGCAGCGTCTAACGGTACTGTTGCTCATATCCGACTCCCTTTAACTACTCGGATACAGCCTACGGACGGCTTCCAGGCTTGTGTTTCGCTTTCAGACAACAAAATCGACGGAAATTAGAAGTCTGAAAATCCCCCAACCAGGGGCATGCACAAGCCGCATGACGCAACCAGATTTTTGGCTGCTCTCAAAGCCCAAGGCCAAAGTCACGTCGGATGCAGCTTTTTCTGCTCAAATGCGATGCGGTTCATAACGCAAACTGGAATTGCGAACCCTTGGATATTGGTTTTGAGAGTTTCGTGGCCTTCTTCGACGATTCCGCAGGGCACTCCCCGCCGGAAGCGCATTCCCCTGCCGATGTAATTGCGAAGGATGATTTCCCAAGACTCATCGTCGTAGTAGGCGCCAGTGATATCAGCCCAGTCGGCCGTAACACCGCATCCAACAATTCCTTCAGATGTCAGGCAGAAAATTTCTACTTGGTTTTCCTTTGTAACAGGTACGGCGTAAATCCGGCCGTTGGGTGCTATGGGAGGAAACGTCTGCCCGTTACCGAGGTGACGAAATTCCATGGTGGATCTCCGGTGCATTGAGTTGCATAGCACCCTATGCCAGTTCATGGAAAACCCAAGCCGGCACAAATCGAGTACAGATGCAGTTGGGTTTCCAGAGGGCCTTCATAAGCTGTGGCAATCAAAACAGGGAGTGGCGCCATGGGTAACAAATCAACCACGATCCGAATCGGCTTGCTGGCCGCGACGGTAGCTCTTCTGGTTGGGTGTTCTGGCACCCGGGGGACTAGCACTGCGCAGCTTCCTGAGCCGAGAGATGTACCGAGGGAAAAATGGTCGGATGCTATGCATGTTCTGACCGCCATGGGGATTTCAGGGCAGCGTGACGTTCCAATCGAGTTGGCAGGGGCAGTTGAAAGGGCGAGCCCACCCAGCGGCTCTGGAACAGTGCTCGGGGATGCTGGATTAAGCGCGGTTAGCTTCGCTTCGCCACCTACAAGCTTGAGTGGTGGCGCAGCAGCGGGAATTGGCTTGGGCTTGATGCTGTCGGGTGGGTCGAGCGATCCGGTGCGTGCAACTCAGGTTGTAGCGTGGGTACCTGCTGACCAGGCAAGCTCGCCGGAGGCTGCGTCTTCTCTCGCATTGCGTAAGGTCGAAGATGCTCGCAAGAGAGTTCTTGCCAATGGCCTATCGAAGTTGCGAATGCAGACCGGTAAATATCCTGATGGTCATCACCTCAGCTATGCATCCCTGGCAGATAGCTATGCGGAGCGGTCGATTGCATACAGGGAAGAGATTGCTAAATCGCCGAGCTTTCTGAGATCGCCACTCAGCTACGGGCCGATATTCATACGTGACAACCAGTTCACGCTAGATGCCTACAAGAACGACATGACAACGTCGGAGGCCATGCTGCTTGCATCGCAGCATCTGCCTGAGTGGATCTACATCTACCACCCTGGCCAGCGGCTGAGGAAAAACTCGATCCCTGCGGCAATCTTCAATCAGGGCAGAGTGTTCTACTTCGTAGGGAAATAATTCTGCTGGGATGTATCGCTGTAGGTTTTCGCAAATCTGCGGCGATCTTTTTGGGTATGCCTCAGCTGATACACGCACATTCGCATTTATTTTGGCTTTTCGCTTGATAAGTAACACCCATAGTACAAGAGAATTAGTAGGACACCCTAACTGATACAGGGACCCATCATGTTCATTCGCGCATACCTCCGAGCATCCACCGAAGAACAAGACGCCAGCCGCGCCCAGGCCTCGCTTGAGCAGTTCGCCAGCGCCCATAACAAGGTCGTCGCGAGCGTGTATCTGGAGAATGCCAGCGGCGCCTCCGCAGACCGGCCCGAGCTGCTGCGTTTGCTCAAAGATGCGCGCAAGGGTGACGTGCTGCTGGTGGAGTCGATAGACCGGCTCTCCCGCTTGCCGGTAGAGGACTGGCAGAAGCTCAAGGCCACGATTGATTCCAAGGGCCTGCGCATCGTCGCGCTCGATCTGCCGACCAGTCACCAGGGAATGCAGGACACGAAGGGCGACGAGTTCACCGGGCGGATGCTGGGCGCTATCAACTCGATGCTGGTGGAAATGATGGCCGCCATTGCGCGCAAGGATTACGAGCAACGCCGCGAGCGCCAGGCCCAGGGTATCGAGAAGGCCAAAGCTGCCGGTAAGTATCAGGGCCGGCCGGTCGATGAAGATCTGCACAAGCGCGTTACGGAACTGCTCGGTGCCGGCCTTGGCATCCGCGCAACAGCCAGGCACGCCAACTGCTCAACCACCACAGTCCTCAGGATCAGGGACTTGGCCAACGCCTGAAAGCACTTTTCCAGGAGCCGGCACGCTTCAGCTCGCCGAGGTCTTCAGCCATGGCCTTGGCGTAGACGTAGACGTAAGCGGCAAAGGTGCGCGCGCCTTTTCCAATATGGTAGCCGGCCAGCGTAATACCTGCCTGCATGATTTTCGGGTCGATGCCCCTGTTTAGCTGAGTCAGCTTGGCCGTCAGAATGGTGCGCGCCTTCTCGGCTGCATCCTCGGTGAAAATCGTGTTCTCGGTGACGGCTGATTTCGCAGGAGCTTCGGTCTTGGCTATTTCTGCGTCAAAAGCGGCTACGTGTGGTTGCGACATTGCACGCATTTGCATTCGTTCTGACCACCGATTGCATCGGATTTGACCAGCACGCTTCGTAGCCATGATCGGCAGAAAACGACGCATTGCTGCCTTTCACGGACGGCGGATATCGGCCGTTGGCGTGGATTATCCACGCCATGCAGAGGGTTGTGAAAATGTCTTATGCGTAGTCACCGATCAGGGTGAGTACGTCGTCGATGAAACGCCCCTCGGCAGGGTCGGTGCCCTCGCGCAGGTAGCCCGGCAGCCGCTGCTGAAACTCACTGCGGTCGGCCGGTTTGAACTCCAACAGGGCTTCGAGCATGGCGGGGCGCAGCAGGCGGCGATTGTCAGACGTGTTGGGAAGGGCTGCGCGGATGATCTGCTGATCCAGGTAGAGCAGTCTCTCGCGCAAGCTGGTATCTCCGTCTTGGGTGATACGTTCGGCGTGCTGGTTCTGCTCCTCGGCGACTTGCTGGATGATCTGTTCTTCGGCCTGTTCTGGCTCTGCCTCCATGGCCGGTTCGGTACGCAGTGCGGCGAGTTCCTGAAGGATAGGTTCGAGCTGTAGCCTGGTATTGCGGAACCAGTCCACCGACCAGATGCGGCGGATACGCCAGCCGAGCTGCTCCAGCACGCTCTGGCGCAGGCGGTCGCGGTCGCGGGCTGACTTGGCCGAGTGGTAGGCCGCACCATCGCACTCGATGCCCATCAAATAGCGGCCAGGCTGGCCAGGATCGCGAACGGCCAGATCGATGAAGAAGCCGGCGACACCGACCTGAGGCTCGCACTGATAACCGTGGCGTTCTAGTTCCTCGATAACAGCGACTTCGAAGTCGCTGTCTGAGGATCTGCCCGTTTCGCGGATATGGGGCATATGTCCCGATTCGGCGAATTGCAAGAAGTCGCGCAGGGCAAGCACGCCACGGCTTGATGTACCAGTCGCAACCACGTCGCTGGCGGTGAAAGAAGCGAACACTTGCATGCGCTTCTTGGAGCGGGTGAACAGCACGTTCAGGCGGCGCCAGCCATCTGCGCCGGTGATGGGGCCAAAGCGCTGCGGCACGGTACCGCCGATCTCCATTGGGCCATAGGTGGTGGAGATGTAGATAACGTCGCGTTCGTCACCCTGGACGTTCTCCAGGTTCTTGATGAACAGCGGCTCATCGATTTCTTTGTTACGGCTGAGGGCCTCCTGCAGCGTTGGATTCTGTTTGGCGAGCTGCTCTAGGGCGCGGTCAATTTGTTCGGCTTGTTTGACGTTCATGGCGACGACGCCGAGCGACTCTTCGGGGCGGTGTAGCAAATGGTGCTCGATGGCTTTGGCGATGATCTCTGCTTCTTCAATGTTGCGCTGTTCAACAAAACGCCCGCGAGCTACCCGCACAAACTTCACGCCGAATTCGTTCGATTCACGGTGAGGTGATGGGTAGACCACCAGGTTGCTGTCGTAGAAAGCTTTGTTGGAGAAGGCGATCAGGCTTTCATGACGCGAACGATAGTGCCAGCGCAGGCGGCGCAACTTGAACAGCGGCATGGCCGCTTCGAGGATACTTTCCGAATCCTGAGCCAGAGAGGTTTCGTCGCTGTATTCGTCGTCATTACCACCTTGACGGGAGAAGAAGCTGGTAGGAGGCAGCTGTTTGGGATCGCCGACGACGACCAGTTGGCTGCCTCGGGAGATGGCGCCTAGGGCTTCTTCCGGTCGCATCTGCGAAGCTTCGTCCATGACGATGATGTCGAAGTGCACCTTGCCGGCGGGCAGGTACTGAGCGACTGCCATGGGCGACATCATGAAACAGGGTTTCAGCCCTTGTAGTGCTTCAGGGGCGCGCAGCATTAACGAGCGAATGGATTCGTGTCGAGTTTTCTTGCCAGCCTCATGTTTCAGCAAGGCGAGCTGGGTGCGATCTTTGACTTTGCCAGAGTTGTTGCCTTCTGGAACCTTGTGCTGATCGATCTTAGCGGCCAACTGCTCACGTTGAAGTTTGGTGAGCTGATTGTCTATCTCGACAAAGCGAGCTCGGATGGCCTCTTGGTCCTTGCCGGAGAACTGCCCCAGCGCCGGATTGTTTTCGAGTATTTGTTTGGCCCAGAGATCCATAAGGCCCAGCAGGCAGGCATCTTTGGCCCTATCCGCCGTTAGTGTTTGGTTCTCGGCCGCGAAGATCACTGCTTCAAAGCCCAAATCAGCAAGTCGCTTGCGTAGGCGACGGTATTCCAGCCAGTGTTCAATCAGCTCCTCGTTCTGCGCTGCCCATTGCATGCGTTGATTGAGGCAGGTGAGGTCGTCCTGATCGACGTGCTTCCACCAATGATCCGGCTCTACTTCAGCCGCGTTAATGAAGCCGGTCAACGCCTGCTCCCAGGCCTGCAGCGCGGTAGCCAGCTGCTGGCTCAGGGCGTTCCAGTTGCCAACTAACTGCTCGGCCTGTTTGGTGGTACAGACTGAGAGCTGGGGTACTAGCAGGTGGCGTATCGACAGCGCCATGATCGGGCGGACGAACGATACGGTGTGGCGCCAGGCGATCAGACGGCCACGCGCTTCGGCCAGATTGTCGAAGCTAGGCAGCTCTTCTCCTTTAAGGCAGGCGAGCAGCTCGGCATTGTTGTGCAGAGCTGCGGCACGTTCCTGCCAGTTCTCAACGGCTTTCGCGAGCGCCAGTACGCGGCCGGTGGTCGGTGCCTGTTCGCTAATGAGCGGCAGAAGCGCATTGAGCGCGGCACCTATTTCCTTGATGAGTCGCATGTATAGGCCGTTGGGGGCCAGCAAGTCTTCTGATTTTAGCTGGTGACCATTCAAAGGCAGAGTGCTTTCAAGCTCACTGCGATGGGACATTACGTCCGAGAAGTATTCTTTTAGCTCGCTAGCTTCACCAAGCAGGCGCTCCAGCACCAGGGGGTTTTCTTTTAGAAGGTATTCAGCAACCCAGACGCAGCCTCCGAAGCCGCGCCCACACTTGTCCCGAAGCGCACGGTACCAGTTACGCAGGGCAATCAGATCAGCGGTTTTGGTTCCCACATCCTTGAAGTGCTCGCCGAGCACCTCGCGGTAGGTTGAGTCGGTCGCTAGGCGGTTATAGTTGCGTTTGTAGGCGATTCCGTCCGGCAGTATTTGAAGGGCTGACTTCAGCTTGATACCTGGCCGTACCATGGCAAGAACCTCTGCCTTGGCTGAGCGCCAGCTGCTCTTGAACCAGCGGAATAGCGAGCCGTCTGCAAGCACTCGCTGCAGGTCCTCCAGGCGAGTGTGATCCGGGAGTCGGTCAAGTATGAAGACGCTGGCGGACTGCTCTTCGAGCTGTTTGATATTGGTTAAAAGTTCGCTGAGCTCAGGTAAAACTCTGTCCAGCGAAGCATCTTCGAAGCGTTTGTGGCGCCACTCCGCCAAGGCGATGGGCATTTGCAGCATGAGTTCAAGCAACAGGCTCAATTGCTCGATGCCCTGCTTGTCTGTTCTGAGCGACTGAGTAGCTGGCGCTTTCGCGATGGTTTGTATCAGCAACTGAGCTTTGGGGGCTTCATCAATGAGCTCCTGGGCTTCTTGGATCAACTCTAGGAGGTCATCTAGTTTCAGATTGCTACTATCGTTGTGCTGCCGTATCTGCGCGCAGGATTTCTTAATCAATTCGAGGGCTTGAGGAGAGCCGATGACACTGGGGTGCAAGGCCTGGTTCAGGGCAATTTGCTGCTCCATCAACTGATCCATGCCTTCTAACCAGGCCTGGAGCGCCTCACAGCTAGAGGCATCGAGTCGGTTGATCAAGTCCCAGTCTTCGTCTCCTTTGGGCATTGGCATTGCCGATAATGCGCTTGCCAACTGCTGGATGGCCTTGGGGGAGAACGAGGCAGCATCAGCTGCTTTAAGGTCAGTCGAGGCCTTGGCTCGCACTGCGCTTAACTCATCAAGTGCGTCTATAGTGTTTTTCAGCTGGAGCAAGATATCGGATCGTTCTAGTCCGCTTATTTGCGTTTTGGTGCAGCCAAACCATGGATGAGTTTCAAGCTTGCCGCTCTGGCCGGCTTCCTGTGCAGTTTTGGTGTAGATGTGGGCAAAATAACCCGCTTGCTCATGAACCTGACTCTTATCCAGGCTGACAGCGTTGGAGGGATGGAAGTCAGCAGGTCGGATGGTCAAGCTTTCACGTAAGCGCGTGGCTTGCATCAGGATCTGGTGAGCAGTTAGCCCAGTATTGGCATGGAGGCTATGCAGTTGCCGGACATGATCATTGAGCTGCTGCTTCAGTCGCTCGTAGTTGTTGATCAAATCGTTCAGCTGACCGGGCTCACGGTAGCTACCTCGATTACTTATGCGCTGCCCAATACTTGCAGCCACCGCACTCTTCTGGCTTTTGTGGCTGTGTATCTCCAGGCAGAACTCTCCCAGCCCAGCGCGCGTGAGTCTGTTCTTAACAACCTCCAATGCAGCACGTTTTTCAGCAACGAAGAGCACTTTTTTGCCCTGCGCCATCGCTGCGGAGATCATGTTGGTGATGGTCTGCGATTTACCTGTACCAGGCGGCCCTTCGATCACCAGGTCTTCGCCGCGCATCACATCGACCAATGCACTGTGCTGTGAGCTGTCTGCGTCATCGATCAGTGGATAGTTCCGGTGCACATCTTGGAGTTGGTCGATAGCGTGCTCGCTGCTGAATCCACTGGCAGTGGACTCGGGCCGTTCACTCTCTGCCAGGCCAATCAGCCGCTGAACCAGACTGCTCTGGAGTAACACTTGGTTTTTGCCAGGCTCAAGATCCAGATACATCATCAGCTTGCCGAACTCGAACAGGCCCAAGGAGGCAAAGCGGTGCAGTTTCCAGTCCGGCTTCACTTCGAGAACTGTGTCCCGTACTCGAGTGAAGTACTCCTCTGGCAGTAGGTCTTCGGTGATACGTGGCAGCGCAATGCCAAAATCTCGACGAAGTTTCTCCCTGAGCGAGAGGTTGGTGAGGATGTCTTCGCCGGTGTAAAGAACCTCGTAGTCGAAGGTCGCTGTTTTGGGGTTGAGCTTTCCTTTCTCCAAGCGGACGGGTAGCAGCATCAGTGGGGCAAGGCGTGCACTATTCTTCCCGACGATTGACTCATCCCATTCGAGGAATCCTAGTGCCAGGTAAAGGATGTTGGCGCCGGTTTCATCGAGCGATAGGCGCGACTGCGCATGCAGGGTCTGCAGTCGTGACTCCAGCTCAGTTGGGTAATACAGGGTTTGAATGGCATCGTCAGCGTATTTGTCGCTGGGCACTTCCGATCCTTTTGGCAGTTCGTAGCTGGTTTCCATGCCAAGAATCTGCGCCCAGGTCTCCGCAGTTGGCGGTTTCTTAAGCTCGCTGACACTGCCGGTTTGCTCGTCGTACTTGAGATAGCCCTGTTCGATTAACTGGCGCTCTGTCGGCTCGGGAACCGGCGCGAAACGCATTGTCTGGTCGGTCGTCAGCGTTTCAAAAAGATGGTCGGGGAGTTCGTCGATAATTCGCGCGAAGCGCTTGGAGCGAGCATGCGAGAAATTCAGAAGCCGGTTTCTCGCACTGAGGTCTAAAAGGCGGCTGCGCAGTTTTTCCAGGCTTTCCGGGCTGTCGCTGGCCGGCTCATCCAGATCCTCCCAGTTGGATTGCTCATAGATGGATGTCTGTTGGGCGCTAGGTTTCCAGTTGGTGTCGAAGCGGAACACTGAACCGCCCCGGCCGCTGCCTTTTTGCAGTTTGCCTCGTGCGATCAGTTCTTCCCTAATTAACCAATAGTCTTCGTCAGTAACCGCGAAGTCATGAAGTTCTGCTTTCTGTTCAAGCCGCTGCTTGAGGGTCTTGTTGCCTACTGCTGCTCCGTCTCCAGGTACCAGATCCAGTATCCAGTCCTGTACGAGCTTCCTTTCATTGACTGTCAAAGGCCGGCTGGCTGGAGATTGCACCGTCATGTAATTCATCCATCGGGAAACGTAGAGGCGGATGCAGGCCGAGCTTGCCGAGTCAGGACAGATGGGATGGCGGGGGCTTAAGAGGCGCCTAAGACGCTGCTTCACTTGCTGAAGCCGTCCCTGGTGTCATGCAACAAACTGTGACTGCGTTCACGTCACAGTAGCGGGTGGGCTGGATGTGGTAAAGCGAGAAAGAGACTGCACGACCTGAAATGCCCCACTGACAAGTTAACTGGCCGCGACGACTCAGTAAGTCGGCCCTATTCTGGGGGGCATTTTGAATACCTGCTTCTGACCGATTCTGTTGAAAAAGTCCAGCTTGGTTCCCACGGCAGAAAAGTACACGCCTGAGATTGAAATCCTTGCTTTCAGCAGAGAGAGAGGCTTCCAGCCCCGGATTTCACATAGCAGCGCGCAAAAGAGGTGTTTTCCCCCATCAGTACGCGAGCATTTTGGGAAAACCGACTTTTTCAACAGAATCGGTCGATCTCTACCGGTCACGGCCACGAAGTGTGCTGGTAAGAGCGAATGCAAATGGGTGGGCAAGTCTGTGCAATTGCCTAACGGTCGCGCCGTTGTGTCCACTGGACGCTTCAGTGTTCGACTTCAGCCAGACCGATCAGCTGCTGCAACGCGCCTATCAATCGACCCAAATGTGGATTGAAGGAGGCGAGTTGATCCGCACCGGGGGCCCGGACTCGTTGCAGGCTTACACCCTTCATACTGGTTGATGGGTAATCTTCGCCCCGAAAGTCTTTGGAATAAAAAGTCCCGCCTGAGCATTGTCCGGCGGGGCTTTCTTTTGCCTACTGCTGCCACCCTGCTGTCACGACCAAACCGATCTATCAGGAAAAAGTCTTGAGAGGCCCGAATTATATGGTGTCCCAGGGCAGGTTCGGACTGCCAACCTTCCCCTTTGGAGGGGCAAAACTTCGGTGCTTACAAAAGGGCGGCCTGAGAAGGGGGGCTGCATCAGCGCATTGGTGAGCTGCTCGGCGCTGGCCTCGGGATTCGGGCTGCCGCTCGCCATGCAGGGGGCAGTAACACCACAGTACTTAAAATCCGCGATCAAATGACCGAGTAGCGACGCAGTTTTACGTGCTGTCGAGCAGTAGTGACATCCGTGCGAATTCTACCCCGGCTGTATTCTCCGCTTGGGTAGAATTGCGGTCGCCAGGGGTGAACTGGCTCGTTTAACGGCCCAGGCGACGGCGCAGGGCTCGAATCATTCTGGCGCGCATGAAAACGGTTGCGACTGACACCGCAAGTGCTATACCGCCCGCCACTTCACCGAAACGGACGAACGCAACGATGTTCACCAGTGCGAGAACCATAAGGCCGTAGAACTCGGCATTGGCCTTGCCGGCAGCCAGAGCCTGATGTTCGGTGAGCATCCACTTCGGCGACAGGCAAAAGGGGCATACGGACGACTCAGGGTCACGGCCGCCCACGGGTACTCCGCTGATGTAGAACGGCGCGCTGGTGACCACCTTTGGAACCATCATCTTCTTGCAGCACTGACACTCAACTTTGCTCATGACGTGAACCTGCTGGACTTGGCACATGCCTGAACGTTACCCGAGCACTGGCGAATCCCAAGTCAGCGGCTGCGGGCATGCCGGTGTGCTGACATATCAGTCGGTGTGATGTTTCTTATCGAGATGATCAGCGACCTTGTAGCCAATCACCGCAGCCACTCCCAAAGTGCCAACCACGCCAATGACCGCATAAACCAGTAGCTCAATCGCTTCCATGTCTTGCTCCTTCTGGGCTGAAAATTTGCACTGAATCCAGCTTCTCACCTGCTGTGCCAATCCCAAGGATTTCATCCTCCTGAAATCCGTTTCCGCCGGTACCTGGCTGATTGAATTCCAGGGCGACCTGCGCAGCGCTCATACCCGCTGCGCGACACGGGTTTCAAAAAATTATGCTCACACTGCCTCTCTTGCTTATGGGAGTCTGACGGTTCACCTCACATAGAGAGAATCTGCCGATTTTGGCCGAAGGGGTGTCGTGAAGGGGTGTTGCCGCTGTAGCCCGCATGGTTACTGGGTTTCAGGCTTTTCAGGGCGTCTTCTACAGGTTAAGGGGTGTCGTAAAGGGGTGTTGTCGCTCAGGTAAGGGGTGTCGTGAAGGGGTGTCGTCGCTGCAGCCAGCGTGGTTACTGGGTTTCAGGTTGTTCAGGATGTCTTGTACAGATTAAGGGATGTTGTAAAGGGGTGTTGCTGTCCAGGTAAGGGGTGTCGTGAAGAGGTGTCGTCGTTGCAGCCGCATGGCTACAGGGCCTCGGCTCTTCGCTGTGTGCCATAACGGCAGCGGCAGATCGACGACGGATGACGACTGAGCATCAGGGGGCATTCGTCAGACGCACGCTGTGACAACAGATGGTCGTCAGATGACGACGCTACGGGCGAGCGAAAGGGCGCATGCAACCAATGAACAATAGATGACGACGATGAGCTGCATTGGGGCGATTCAGTTGCTCAAATGGCAAAGCCGGCTGATCCATTACCTGTCGGATAATCACTGCATAGGTCGCTAAAACCCGATTTCAAGAACGCGTGCAGCAGACATGCCGTTGCTGGCGACACGTTCGGGTGCGGCCTGAGCATCCTCGGGTATTGGGAACGGAGCGCAAATGAGCCGTCGGGCCTGTGACATGCAGCCAGCTCGACGGGTTAGACTCGCGTTTTTGCCCGTACTCCAAGGAATTATTGCGTGAACACGGAGAATCATTCCCAAACGGCCGCTTTCCTCTGGTCGATTGCCGATCTGCTGCGCGGTGACTTCAAGCAGTCCCAGTACGGCCGCATCATCCTGCCGTTCACCCTGCTGCGGCGCATGGAGTGCGTGCTGGAGCCGACCAAGGATGCCGTGATCAGCCAATCCTGCGCCCAGGAAGGGCGGCCTGACCTGGTGCGCGAGAAGCTGCTGCTGCGCGCTGCCGGTCAGCAGTTCTTCAATGCATCGCCGCTGTCGCTGGGCACGTTGTCCGATACCCAGACTAGCGAAGACTTGATGAGCTATGTGCAGTCCTTCAGCACGGACGGACGCGAGATCTTCGAGCATTTTCACTTCGAGGACTTTGTCCAGCAACTGGCCAGCGCCGACTTGCTGTATCTGGTGGTGCAGCGCTTCGCGGCGGTCGACCTGAGCCCCGAGCGCATCAGCAACTTCGGCATGGGCATCATCTTCGAAGAGCTGATCCGCAAATTTGCGGAAAGCTCCAACGAAACCGCCGGGGAGCACTTCACCCCGCGCGACATCGTGCACCTGACCACCTCGTTGGTGATCACCGGCCAGGACGACAAGCTCAAGCCCAACAGCATCGTCACCATTTACGACCCGACGGCGGGCACCGGCGGCTTCCTGTCCGAGGGCGACGAGTACATTCAGTCGATCAGCGAGCAGGTCACCGTGTCCCTGCATGGTCAGGAACTCAACCCCGAGTCCTACGCCATCTGCAAGGCGGACATGCTGATCAAGGGCCAGAAGGTCGAGAACATCAAGCTGGGCAACACCCTCTCGGACGACCAACTGGCCGGCGGCAAATTCGACTTCATGCTCAGCAATCCGCCGTTCGGCGTCGAGTGGAAGAAGGTGCAGAAGCGGATCACCGACGAGCACAAGGAAAAGGGTTTCGCTGGCCGCTTTGGTCCCGGCCTGCCGCGGGTGTCCGATGGCTCGCTGCTGTTCCTGCTGCACCTGACCAGCAAGATGCGTGACCCGCGTGAAGGCGGTTCACGGATCGGCATCATCCTCAACGGTTCGCCGCTGTTCACCGGCGGTGCTGGCAGTGGCGAGTCGGAGATCCGCCGCTACCTGCTGCAGAACGACCTGGTCGAGGCGATCATCGCCCTGCCCACCGACATGTTCTACAACACCGGCATCGCCACCTATGTGTGGGTGCTGTCCAACCACAAGGCCCCCGCGCGCAAGGGCAAGGTACAGCTGGTCGATGGCACCCAGCACTTCAGCAAGATGCGTAAATCCCTGGGCAGCAAGCGCCAGTTCATCACCGACGAGCAGATCGACGACCTGGTACGCCTCTACGGCCGCTTTGAGCAAACTGCGCAGAGCAAGATCTTCCCCATCGAAGCCTTCGGCTACCGGCGCATCACCGTCGAGCGCCCGTTGCGCCTGAGCTTCCAGACCACCCCGCAACGCATCGAGCGCGTCCTCGAAGAAAAAGCCATGCAGAAGCTGGACGACGACGCCCGCCTGCGTCTGCTGACCGCGTTGCAGTCAATGGATGCCGGCATCGTCCATCGTAACCGCGAGCAGTTCGCCAAGGTGCTGAAAAAGGCCCTGGCCGGACATGGCATCAGCCTCAGTACCGCCGAGCAGAAAGCCGTGATGAACGCATTGGGCGAACGCGACCCCGAGGCCGATATCTGCATGACCAAGGGCCAGCCCGAGGCCGATAGCGGTCTGCGCGACAACGAAAACGTACCGCTGGGCGAGTCGATCTACGATTACTTCGAGCGCGAAGTGAAGCCCCATGTGCCGGACGCCTGGATCGACGAGAGCAAGCGTGACGCCCAGGACGGCGAAGTCGGTATCGTCGGCTTCGAAATTCCGTTCAACCGGCACTTCTACGTGTTCCAGCCGCCGCGCCCGCTGGAAGACATCGACCGCGACCTCAAGGCCTGCACCGACCGCATCAAGCAAATGATCGAGGCGCTGTCGGCATGAGCGAGCCAAACACACCCCGCAGTGCAACGGACGAGCGTTTCGACGAAGTGCTCGCGCTGATCCACAGTGCCAGGCAGCAGGCCATGCAGGCGGTGAATACCCGGCTGATCGAGCTGTACTGGCAGGTCGGCGCTTATATCAGCCGCAAGCTGGAACAGGCCGAGTGGGGCGATGCCGTGGTCAGCCAGCTGGCCGATCATCTGGCCCGGACCCAACCAGGGCTGCGCGGTTTTACCCGGTCGAATTTGTTCCGCATGCGCCAGTTCTACGAGACCTACCGCACCGAGGAAAAAGTCGCACCACTGGCGCGACAATTATCCTGGTCGCACAACCTGATCATCTTCAGCCAGAGCAAGCTCCCGGAAGAGCGGGAGTTCTACCTGCGCATGGCGGCTCAGGAGAAGTGGTCGAAGCGCGAGCTGGAGCGCCAGTTCAAGGCGGCGCTGTTCGAGCGCAGTGTCACCCAGCCGGCAAAAGTCTCAGCAGTCCTGAGACACACTCACCCCGCCGCGCTGGAAGTGTTCCGCGATGCCTATATGGTCGAGTTTCTCGACCTGCCGGGCGGCCATGCCGAGGCCGATCTGCACCGGGGCTTGCTGGCCCGGCTCAAGGAGTTCCTGATCGAGCTGGGCCGCGACTTCTGTTTTGTCGGCTCCGAATACCCGCTGCAAGTCGGCGGGCGTGATTTCGCCCTGGATCTGCTGTTCTTCCACCGTGGCCTCAATTGTCTGGTGGCCATCGAGCTCAAGGTCGGCCGCTTCGAGCCGGAGTACCTGGGCAAGCTCGGCTTCTACCTGGAAGCGCTGGATCGCGACGAGCGCAAACCCCACGAAAACCCCGCCATCGGCGTGCTGCTCTGTGCCAGCAAGGACGACGAGGTGGTCGAATACGCCCTCAACCGCAGCCTGTCGCCGGCGCTGATCGCCGAATACCAGACCCGTCTGCCGGACAAGCAGTTGCTTCAGGCCAAGCTGCATGAGTTCTATGCGCTGAATACCGCACAGGGAGAGGCGCAATGAGCCAGTTCAAGCCATATACGGCGTATAGGGAGTCTGGGGTGGAGTGGTTGGGGGAAGTGCCCAAGCATTGGATGTTGACGCCTATAAAGCATCTCGCATTACTCAATCCGAGGAAGTCAGGTTTCGCCGGTGATACTGAGCAGCTATGTAGCTTCGTACCCATGGAGAAGCTGAAAACTGGTGTCGTGCAGCTGGACGAAGAGCGCCCCATCGAAGAGGTTATTGGTGGCTACACCTACTTCGAAGATGGCGACGTACTGCAGGCTAAGGTCACGCCGTGCTTCGAGAATAAGAATATTGCGATTGCCAAGGGACTGACCAATGGCATTGGGTTCGGCTCCAGCGAAATAAACGTACTAAGACCATGTCAGGGTGTTAATGCTGAGTACCTTTATTACCGTGTGCAGGAAGACAGTTACATGAGCTTCTGCACTTCCAGCATGATCGGTGCTGGAGGACTCAAGCGGGTGCCCACTGATGTGATCAATAACTTCAATGTCGCTGCACCCGAGCTATTCGAACAAATCCAAATCGCCCGCTTCCTCGACCACGAAACCGCCCGCATCGACGCCCTGATCGAAGAACAGCAGCGCCTGATCGAACTGCTCAAGGAAAAGCGCCAGGCCGTGATTTCCCATGCCGTGACCAAAGGCCTTGACCCGACGGTGTCGATGAAGGACTCCGGGGTGGAGTGGCTGGGCGAGGTGCCGGCGCATTGGGTGATTGTTCGAATTGGCGCAGTTTATTCCGAGGCTGTAGAAAAGGGATTGGCCGAGCTTCCGGTTCTGCGTGTATCGATACACTACGGTGTTTCGGATAAGGAGCTTACAGAAGAGGAGTCTGATCGGAAGATAACTCGTATTGAAGATCGCGAGAAATACAAGCGAGTTCGTCCTGGAGACCTCGTCTATAACATGATGCGTGCTTGGCAGGGTGGATTTGGTGCTGTTCTGGTTGATGGGTTGGTTAGCCCCGCTTATGTGGTTGCTCGTCCTAAGAGTGGAGATTTTTCTCGGTACGTAGAGCGGCTGTTGCGTACAAGTTGTGCTGTAGAGGAAATGCGGAAAAACTCATACGGCATTACAGATTTTCGGTTGCGCCTATATTGGGATCAGTTCAAAAACATTCGTATTGCACTTCCCCCTGAGGAGGAAAGGCAGAGCATCATGGAACGTATCGACGCCATAATTGGTGAGTCGGAAGCTCTGAAAGACGAAGCAGATCAATTGATAGGCATTCTTCAAGAACGCCGCGCCGCCCTGATCTCCGCTGCCGTCACCGGCAAGATCGACGTGCGCGGCTGGCAGCCACCGACCAGCGTGTCCTCCCCAGTATTAGAAGAAGAGGCCGTGTAATGGCGGACAGCAAGGAAGCCCAGTTCCAACAGGACATCATCAGCGCCATGACCGCCCAGGGCTGGCTCACCGGTCCGGCCAGCGGCTATGACCGGCGCACGGCGTTGTATACCGAAGACCTGCTGGCGTACTTCAAGGACGCCTGGCCGGAGCGCTGGGACAAGTTCAGCAAGGCCAATCCCAATGACCCGCAAGGCGTGCTGGTACAGAAGGTGGTGCGCGAACTGGAGCAGAGCGGCACCCTGGATGTGCTGCGCCATGGCTTCAAACTACCGGGGGTGAAGGTCGATCTGTGCAGCTTCCGCCCAGACCACGGCATGAACCCGGACACCCTCAAGCGCTACCAGTGCAACCGCCTGCGTGTGGTGCCGGAAGTGTCTTACTCGCCACATGCGCGGGAAGCCGCGAGCGGCGGCCAGAGCTACAACCCGCGCCTGGACCTGGTGCTGTTCGTCAATGGCATCCCCACCGCCACCCTGGAGCTGAAAAGCGAGTTCAAACAGTCGGTGGAAAACGCCAAACGCCAGTACTGCAAGGATCGCCCGGTCAAAGATCCGCTGACGCGTAAGTCCGAGCCATTGCTGACCTTCAAACGCGGTGCTCTGGTGCATTTCGCCGTGGGCCAGAACGAGGTGGCGATGACCACTAAGCTGGCCGGCAAGGACACCTTCTTCCTGCCGTTCAACCTGGGCAGCGAAGACGGCGGTGCCGGCAACCCGCTGCCGGAGGACGACAGCCAGTACGCCACCAGCTACCTGTGGCAGCGCCTGTTCCAGCCGGATGCCTGGCTCAAGGTGCTGGGCCGCTTCCTGCACCTGGACAAGCAAACCTCGGAAGACTTCGACGGCAGGCCGATCACCAAGGAGACCATGATCTTCCCGCGTTATCACCAGTGGGAAGTGGTCAACAGGCTGATCGATACGACCAAGACCGAGGGGCCGGGGCGGCGCTACCTGATCCAGCACAGCGCCGGCTCGGGCAAGTCCAACTCGATTGCCTGGACCGCCCACCAACTCGCCTCGCTGTACGACGAGGCCGGGCAACGGCTGTTCAACTCGGTGATCGTGGTCACCGATCGCACCGTGCTCGATAGCCAGCTGCAGAACACCATCTACCAGTTCGAGCATGCCCAGGGGGTGGTCAAGCCGATCACCCGCGACGTCGGCACCACCAGCAAGTCCGAGCAGCTGGCCGAGGCATTGGCCGAGCAGACGCGGATCATCATCGTCACCATCCAGACCTTCCCGGCGCTGTTCGATGCCCTGGACAAGTACCCCAAGCTGGCGTCCGGGCGCTATGCGGTGATCGCCGACGAGGCCCACTCTTCGCAGACCGGCTCATCGGCCAGCAAGCTGAAACAGATTCTCGGCAGCGATGCGCCGGATAAAGCTGACGAGGAAGAATCGGTCAGCGCCGAGGAGCTGCTGGACGCCGCAGTGGCCGCGCGTAGCCCCAATGAGCGCATCAGCTACTACGCCTTTACCGCCACACCCAAGGCCAAGACCCTGGAGCTGTTCGGCCGCCCGGCCAATCCCGAGCTGCCATCGAGTGCGGATAACAAGCCCGAGGCGTTTCATCTGTATTCGATGCGCCAGGCCATCGAGGAGGGTTTTATCCTCGACGTGCTGCAGAACTACACCACCTACAGCACCGCCTGGAAAATCGCCCACCCGGATGCCGAGGACGAGGAAGTCGACTCGAAGAAGGCCCGCAGCAAACTGGCGCGCTGGGTGCGCCTGCACCCGTACAACATCGGCCAGAAGGTCGAGGTGATCGTCGAGCACTTCCGGCAGAACATCCGCTACCTGCTGGGCGGCCAGGCCAAGGCCATGGTGGTGACCAGCAGCCGCCAGGAGGCGGTGCGTTACCAATTGGCGATGCACGAGTACATCAAGCAGCAGGGCTACAGCGATGTGCATCCGCTGGTGGCCTTCTCCGGCAGCGTATTGCCCGATGGGGTGATCCCCGAGGAAGTCACTGAGAACAGCAGCCTGCTCAACCCCGGCCTGAATGGCCGCGATCTGGCCAAGGCGTTCGACACTCAGGACTTCAACGTGATGATCGCCGCCAACAAGTACCAGACCGGCTTCGATCAGCCCAAACTGTGCGCCATGTACGTGGACAAGAAGCTGCAAGGCGTGGACTGCGTGCAGACGCTGTCGCGCCTGAACCGCACCTTCCCGGACAAACGCACCTTCATCCTCGATTTCTTCAATGATCCCAAGGACATCCTGGAGTCGTTCCTGCCTTACTACACCAAGGCCGAACTGACCGACGTGACCGACCCGCAGCTCATCTACGACCTGCAGAAAAAGCTGGATGCCGAGGGCATCTACCACTGGCAGGAGATCGAGGCGTTCGCCAGCGCCTTCTTCGACCCCAAGGCCGCCGCCAGCAAGCTCAGTTACTACTGCCAGCCGGCCAGGGAGCGTTTTGCCAAACGCTACAAGCTCGCCGCCGAGGCGCGCGCCCAGGCGCTGGACTTCAAGCGTACTGCCGCAGCCAATGGCGACAGCGCCGGCCTGAAAAAGGCCGAGCACGCGGCCAAGGAAGCCGGCGAGCAGGTCGATCAGTTGGACCTGTTCCGCAAGAACCTGCAGAGCTTCGTGCGCCTGTACGAGTTTCTCTCGCAGATCGTGCCCTACGAGGACCGCGAGCTGGAGCAGCTCTGTGTGTACGCCAAGCACTTGTACCCGCTGCTACGCATCGACCGCCTGGAAGAAGACGATGTGGATGTGGGCGAGCTGCAACTGACCCACTACCGCCTGACCAAGCGTGCCGAACACCAGTTACGCTTGAGCGAGGAGCAGGGCGAATACGGTCTGGAGCCCGCCACCGACATCGGCAGCGGCAAGGCCCACGATCCCGAGAAAAAACACCTGTCGGAAATCATCGCGGCGCTCAACGACATCTTCGGTGCCGAAGTCAGCGACGACGACCAGCTGCATTTCCTCACCGGCATCGCCCAGCGCATCAGCCGCCAGGAAGACGTGATGGCCCAGGTCAACAGCCAACCGGCCGACCAGGTGATGCACGGCCTGTTTCCCAAGCGGGTGGAAGACATCGTGCTGGACGCCATGACCGACCACGAAAAGCTGTCGCTGGAAGTGCTGGATAACGTGGCCAAGAGCCGGGCGTTTGCGCTGGTGATCTACAAAATGCTGAAGGCGATGAACAGCGTTGATGAGCACGCAATGCGCGGGCTCTGATGGTTTTTCAGCGGGCTGAGTTGCGATTATGGAGAAGGAACCAGGATGTCGATTCCGGATTTTCAAAGTGTCATGCGCCCGGTGCTGGAGGCGGTTCGAGACGGTGTAGCGATACCGCTCAGCGTGTTGCGCGAAAGCATCGCCGATGTATTCCAGTTAACCGAGGAAGAGCGCAAAGAGCGGCTGCCGTCGGGGCATCAAACGGTGATCAACAACCGGGTGGGCTGGGCCAGGACCTACCTGAACAAGGCCGGTCTGCTGACTATTCCGAGCAAGGGTATGGTGCAGATTACTGCCCGTGGTCGGGAAGCGCTGGCCAACGGCCCAGAGCGCATTACCGTCGCCTGGCTGAAGCAGTTTCCGGAGTTCGCCGACTTCCATACCGCTAAACCGCAGAGCGTTGATGTGCTTGGAGTGGTTGAAGTCGAAGTTGCCGAGACCACACCGGACGAGCAATTGGCCGAGGCCCATCAGGCACTGGTGCAGTCACTGGCCGATGAGCTGTTGGCGCAGGTCAGGGCGGCAACGCCAGGGTTTTTCGAGCAACTGGTGGTCGATCTGATGTTGGCCATGGGCTATGGCGGTTCGCGCAAGGAGGCCGGCAAGGCGACCCAGGCCACCAACGATGACGGCATTGACGGCATCATCAAGGAGGACAAGCTCGGCCTGGACGTGATCTACCTGCAAGCCAAGCGCTGGACCAATACGGTGCATCGTCCCGAGATCGACAAGTTCATCGGCGCGCTGACCCGGCAGCGGGCACGCAAGGGCGTATTCATCACCACCTCGGAGTTTTCCGCAGGCGCACGCGAGGCGGCACTTGGCCTGGATATCAAAGTGGTACTGATCGACGGCGTCGAGCTCGCGCGGCTGATGGTCGAGAACAACCTGGGCGTGAGCGTTAAACAGGTGTACGAGGTGAAGCAGCTCGACAGCGATTACTTTGCTGAAGAGTGACTCACAACCCTGGTGGCTGGTTCAGCCCAGCAGGTACGAGGTCGGATATCACTGTTGGGCTGGCAGTTAGTATCCCAACCAGGGGGTAGGGCTACCTACAAAACCTACAGAACAAGGTTTCGTAGGTTTTGTAGGTAGCCCTGCCGGCCTTTTGAGTAAACAGGTTGGGTCGAGGCTACGTTTTTCGCCAGACATAGCGTGTCGATGGGCGGCCACCTTTCTCACCGGCAACCTCGTAGCCAACGATGAAGTCGTGTTCAACCAGAATTGCGAGCGCATTATTCACGGCGTCCTGCGAGCCCAATCCCGTCCAGTCCTTCTGGCGCACCTCTCGTGCGGTAAACGGCTCGGGTAATTTCTGCTGACGTTCCAGGAGCAACCGGGCCCCCAGTAGTGGGGCGTTAATTGCTGCACCGTACAACCGCTGTGCATGGCTCATCAGGTAGGCCGCCCAGCTAATTGCTCGGGTAGCAGCCTCTGCACTGACCACTTGCTGTCCTCCGCCGATAAGCTCGAATAGAAGTGCTAATCCGGCAATGGTCTGCGGCATTTTTAGGAAGTGGGATTGCAATGCTGGATGTAATTCTTCCCTCCGGCTTTTCTGCATGTGACGGGTATACCAAGCGTTAAATATCTCCTGTGCCTCCGGGCTGAACCTGAGTGCAGAACGAGGCTCATCGGGTATTTGGTCGAGCTGCTCGATAACCCAATCCACGCGCTCAGTGGCGGCTTTGTTCGGCCAGCGGTCCACCAGACGCCATTCGCGGACATCGTCGGGATAAACGGCGAGTTGCAGGCGCTGAATCAGGCCGTCATCCAATTCACCGCTGATCGCGGCGCGCACCAGCGATGCGATTCGTGACGGTTGAATGCCGCCGATCAAGGATAAACAGCATGACTCGATGAAAATGGTGCCGCGCCCAATGCGGTCGTAGGTGAATGAGCCGTTGCCATCGAAACATTCCAGGTAGAACGCTCGCGCAACAGAACCGTCCTCGCTCTGTATCGTCGCCAGCCAGCCTCCCAGCTCGTCACGCACAAGCAGTAGGCCGTTGGGGTTTTCGTTGAGCAGCTCGCCGAGTTTCTCGACAGTTGAGTCGTTGACGATGTACCGGCGCAGGACTGGAGCCTGCATGTCGCTGGAAAGTCTGTTCAGTTCCGCCAAAGCTGCGTTCTTGTCGCCGCTACCGAGAAGTTTTTTTGCCTTGACCTTGGCGGCGTTGCGCTCCATTTCGAGCAGCTCGCTGCTGGCCTTGTGCTCGGCCTCAGCCAGGCCGTACTGTTTTCGCTCCCTGGACTCCAGGGCATGCAGTGGGCGCAGTGCCTGTTTGAGTGCTGGCGATTTCATCGCAGATGGCCGACCGATGATGACGCCCCATTGATTGGGGACGACCATCCAGTCGTCGTGCTGTTTCGGGTGGATGGTAAATTTGCGACCCACCACGGTGCTGACAGCAACCACGAGTGCGACCCCAATAAAATCTGGCGGGCACTGGGTGCGTTCAGCGACATCACGTACATATTCCCGCAGATCGGCCGGCAATAGCTCGTCACGCCAGGGCATGACCCTAGACAGCCCGCTCGGGAGCGGCTTTGGCGCAATTTCCGGACTCAGATATGAGGCAAGTGCCGGTTCGGACATCTCTGCCAAGAACGGCGGGATCTGCTCGTGTTTGGTCATTGCTCATCTCTCTTGGAGAGATCCGGGGTGACTCCATCACGCTCGCTGATCTTGTTCTCCAGCCAGGCCTCCACCTCCGCGACGACGAAGTAAACGCCAGCCTGTTTGCTCGGGCCAAATTTGATGGGGCGAGGGAAGCTGGGATCGGTTTCGCGCAGCTTTTCGAGGCCGGAGCGGCTCTTGTCAAAGCAGTGCTGCAGAGAGGTGTGACTGATCAGGTATTTCTTGGGGGCATGTGTCGACATGTGTGGGGCTCTGTGTGTAAGTCGACTCCTATTAAATATCCTGTCCAGCCAGCTGGGGGGCGATTTCAAACCAGAAAAGCGCCGGAAAACGTTCTGTCGGTTGTTGAGGTAAAGGCGACAGCCGCGGATGGGCTTCGCGGGCAGACAGGCTGTCATAAAGCTGGCATAACCCAGCCAAAACAGCCCTAAAAGGCACAAAAAAGGCACTGTAGCTATTCGCTAAGTGCCTGATTTATATAGCTAATTTGGTGGAGCCGGGGGGATTTGAACCCCCGTCCGCCAGTACTCCGCTGTCGGTACTACATGCGTAGCCGTGTCTATTGAGTTAACCCTCAGCGACCCGACGGGCAGGGTGCTTTGGGCGAGTTGTGTAAGTTTTAGCCGCTTCGTCCACAACGTACTGCACGGCGATTCTGTTCTATATGACAATCATTTTGGGTTTACAGACATCCCCTGATGATTGCTGGGCCCGAAGGCACCAGGAGTGCATGTCAGCTGCAATTAAGCAGCGAGAGCAGCACCGTATTGGTCGTCATTGGCAACTATAAGAAGTTGCAACAGTGGATTTACGAGTTCTGTTACCAACTCGGCATGCACCTAAAGTTTCGCAACCGGCGTCGAATCCTAAACGGCCCCGTGCTTGTAACTCGTTGTTTCTTGGTGAGTGACAAGCCTGTGCAGTGTACGCCAAACGGTCACGGAAGGCCAACCCGAAGGTTGGCCTTGAGCGTTCGGGCTATTGGCCGCCTTTGGCCATGTTCTTCAGGTCTTGAATGGCCTTGGCGGATATTTCGATACATTTTTTATCGTCGCCGGCTGCGTGGGCGGCCTTGGCTTGTGATTCGGCGGTGTTGATTTCGCCACTTTTCCCGGTGCTGTCCGTGGCCAGTGTGGCTTTGCCGTCGTTGATTTGCTGCAGGTTGATCTGGCACAGGTCCTTTTCGTTACCGGCTGCAAAAACAGGGGAGGCCAGCATCGCAGCGGTAATGAACAAGCCAGCAAGAGCGGAACGCTTCATAGGGTATCTCCTTGCGAAAAAGGGCTCGACGCTGCTGGCGTTTGACCGCGGCCAGCGACATCACGGTTGAGCCTCGTGCGTCGAGGCCTATGCAGATGACTGCGCCAGCGCGCAGGGGTTCGGTTTTTTTGCAGGTTCAATGGGCGCGAGGCCGGGTTACCCGGTCTACCAGGTAGACGAGCCCGTGATAATCGATGCCGCCGTGCTGGCTCAGGCCGATCTCGCAGGTGCGGCTGGTGGAGATGCCTTCGCTGCAATATTGCACGGCGTCCTTGAGGGAGCGCAGTGAGTGGGCGTTGAGCTCCGGCGTGGTGAAGCCTTTGTCGCCGGCAAACCCGCAACAGTGGATGCCTTCTGGAATCACCACGGTGCTGGCGCAACGCCGCGCGAGGTCGATCAGCGCCTGGCTTTCTCCCAGGTGCTGGGTGCTGCACGTGACGTGGACGGCAATCGGCGCCTCCTGGGGGATGAAGTCGAGGCGATCCATCAGGTGGGTGCGGATGAAACGCACCGGGTCGTAGAGGTCCAGGCGGGTGTCGCCGAGGTCTTGAACCAGGCGCAGGGTGCAGGGGCTGGTGTCGCAATAGATCGGGTCGAGCCCGCCGCGGCTGGCGTGGAGCAGGGCGCCGATCAGTTCCTGGCGCTTGTGCTCGGCTTGTTCGGCGTAGCCTTTGGAGGCAAAGGGCTGGCCGCAGCACAGGTTGTCCTGGTTGTCGGGAAAGACGACCTGGTAACCGGCCTTTTCCAGCAGCCCACGGGTTTTGTCGTACAGCGACATTTGCTCTTTATCCCCGGCGGCCGGGCCCATGGCGCGTGAGACGCAGGCTGCCAGGTACACCACCCGTGGCCGCTCGTCGGTCACGGCGGGGCTGAAGCGAATGGCTTTTTCCGGTTGCGGCATGGCGGAGGTCCACTGGGGGATTTGCCCTTTGGACAGCCGCGTCAGGGTGCCCGACAGCTTGGCCAGGCGCGGCGCGCCGAGCAGCATGCGCGCACCGTTGGCGACGTGCAGGGTAAAGCGCGCGCCTTGCATGGCGGTGGCGAAATGGCTGGCCAGCCACTCGGCGGTTTTCGTACGGCTGGCGTCGTGGCTGCGCAGCTTTTTCACCAGGTCGCCGGTATTGATTCCCACCGGGCAGCGTTGCGCGCACAGCCCCGTGGCGGCACAGGTGTCGATACCTTGATAGTGGTAGGCCGTTTCCAATTCTTGTGTGTCGATGCCGGCGCGTTTCTTCGCCTGAATATCCCGCCAGATGACGATGCGTTGGCGCGGGCTCAAGGTCAGGCCTTTCGATGGGCACACCGGCTCGCAGAAGCCACACTCGATGCACTTATCCACAAGCTCGTCCGCCGCCGGCAGCGGCTTGAGGTGCTTGAGGTGGATCTGCGGGTCCTCGCTGAGCACCACGTCGGGGTTGAGAATGCCGTTGGGGTCGAGCAGGCGTTTGAGCTGCCACATCAGTTGGTAGGCATCGCTGCCCCATTCCAGCTCGACGAACGGCGCCATATTACGACCCGTGCCGTGCTCGGCTTTCAGCGAACCGCCAAACTCCACGGCCACCAGTTGGGCTACGTCGTCCATGAATGCCTGGTAGCGTGCGACTTCTTCCGCGCTGTTGAAGCCTTGTGTGAATACGAAGTGCAGATTGCCTTCCAAGGCGTGTCCGAAAAGGATCGCTTCGTCGTAGTTATGTTTGTCGAACAGGTCGATCAAGCGATTCACGCCGATGGCCAGTTGTTCCACCGGGAAGGTCACGTCTTCGATGATCACGGTGGTGCCGGTTTTACGCACGGCACCGACGGCAGGGAAGGTGTCTTTGCGGATGGCCCACAGACGGGCGTTTTCCTGCGGGTCTTCGGTGAAGTCGACCTGTTTCTCCACCGGGAACGGGGCGAGGGACGCCATGATCAACGCCAGTTGCTCGTGCAGCAATGAAGATGACGCCGCACGGGATTCGATCAACAGAGCGCAGGCCCCTTCCGATAGGTGTTGTACGAAAGCGGGCATGCCCGGCTTGTTCTGCACCGAGCGAAGGCTGCGTCGGTCCAGCAGCTCGACGGCCGAGACCGGCTGGGTCTTGAGCACGGTGACGGCGTTGCAGCAGGTCTCGACATCCGGGAACACGATCAGCGCCGACGCTTTGTGCGGGTGATCAACGACGGTGTCGTAGGTGACCGCGCTGATGAACCCCAGCGTGCCTTCGGAGCCTACGAGCAAGTGGCTGAGGATCTCCAGCGGGTCGTCGAAATCCACTAGGGCATTGAGTGACAGGCCGGTGGTGTTTTTCAGACGGTATTTGTGGCGGATCCTGGCCGCGAGTTCAACGTTTGCCCGCGTCTCTCGGCCCAATGTCGCCAGGCGTTCAAGCAGGGCGCGGTGCTGTTCGCGAAAGCTATTGACGCTGGCGGCATCTTCGGTGTCCAGCCGACTGCCATCGGCCAGGACCAGACGAATGCCCGCCAGGGTGTGGTAAGTGTTCTGCGCCGTGCCGCAGCACATGCCACTGGCGTTATTGGCGACGATCCCGCCAATCTTGCAGGCATTGATCGATGCGGGGTCGGGCCCGATCTTGCGCCCGAACGGGGCCAGCCAGGCGTTGGCCTGGGCACCGATCACGCCGGGTTGCAGGCGAATCTGCGTGCCTTGCCCGCGAATCTCGCGACCGTTCCAGTTGTCTCCCAGAACGATCAGCACCGAATCGCTGATGGCCTGTCCCGAGAGGCTGGTGCCCGCTGCGCGGAAGGTCACGGGTACGTGGTCCCGCTGGGCCAGTTTTAGCAGCCCGACCACTTCGTCTTCCGACTCCACGCGGATCACCAGTTGTGGGATCAGTCGGTAAAAGCTCGCGTCGGTGCCGAAAGCCAGGGTGGAAAGAGGGTCGTCGAAGCGTCGATCGTTCGGGATCAGTTGTGTGACATCAGCAAGGAAAGCGGCAGGCAGGCTCATTGGTCCTCCAGGATCAGTACCACAAGGTCCTTCGGACCATGGGCACCGTAAGCCAAGACTTGTTCGATGTCGGCGGTCTTCGACGGGCCGGACACCAGCAGCGCATTGGTGGGCATGCCCTGGGCCCAGGCGAATTGTTGCTGCACCTGATAAAAATTGTCGTGAATCTCACTGGCCTTGAGCAGCGCGAAGTGGACCGGCGGCACCAGGCTCATCAAGCGCGGTTCTTCCCGCGTCGGCCACAGAATCAGGCTACCGGTGGCGGCGATTGCTCCGAGGGTAGTCGTCAGGCTGGCGGATGTCTCGTTGAACAGCTCGGCTTTCCACGCTTCGATGGGTCGATCGTAGGCCTTGAGCAACGGCAACCGTGGGTTGTTTGCCCAGTGTTCGGTAATGCGGCGGCCGTGGGGCGTGGTGGGCGCGATCAGGAGATTGGGCAGCTTGCGCGCCGTCAGCAGGTTCGCCAGCAGAGCTGGCCAGTCGGCAGTCGTGGTCAGGTGGACCTCGGTGTGCACGGCTTCCATCAGCTTGCGCAATTGCGCGATGCGTTGCTCGGGCGGGTAGGTGTAGGCGTCTGTCACCAAGGCTTCGTCGAAGTTGTCGGGCACTGGTGTGGTGCCTGTCAGACTCTGGCGCAGCTTGCCGAGAATAGTGTGCTTGGCGCTCATCAACGCGCTCCCTGTTTGGCCAAATGCTCGCGTGCCAGCTCATGCAGCGAGCGAGCGGCGGGTTTCGGTGCGCTGTGGTGTTGTGTCCATGGCCCGAGCTGGTTGGGGGTCAGGGCGCGCAGGCGGGTGACGCCAAAGGTGAACAGGCGATACAGCGTCGGCGAACGGTTGAGCCGGGCCCAGGCGTTCCAGGCAAATCGTTCCTTGCGCGAGTATTGGCTGCCTTGGCCGCGCAGGGTCGGGTGGGCGCCGCCTGGGGCTTTTACGTTCTCTTCCCGCAGGCGGCGCAGCAGTGCCGGGATGGGGATCTTAACCGGGCACACCTCACCGCAGGCGCCGCACAGTGACGAGGCGCTGGGATGGTCCGGTACCCTGGCCAGACCGACCATGTGGGGGGTGATGATTTTTCCGATAGGGCCTGGGTAAACCTCGCCATAGGTATGGCCACCGATTCGGGTGTACACCGGGCAATGATTCATACAAGCGCCGCAGCGAATGCAGTTGAGGGTCTGGCGCAATTCGCTGTCGGCAAACGCCTGGCTGCGGCCATTATCCAACAGCACCAGGTGCACTTCTTCAGGGCCGTCTCGTTCATCGGCTTTGCGCGGGCCGGAGATCATGTTGACGTAGGTGGTGATCGGTTGGCCGAGGGCGGATCGAGTCAGCAAGGACAGCAGCGGTACCACGTCCCGCAGGTTTTCCACGACTTTCTCGATGCCGGTCACGGCGATATGCACCGGCGGCACGCTGGTCGACATCCGGCCGTTGCCTTCGTTTTCCACCAGCAGCAGGGTGCCGGTTTCGGCTACGGCGAAGTTGACGCCGGACACGCCGATGTCGGCCTCGAAGAACTTTTCCCGCAGGACGCGACGACCGATCTGAATCAGTTGGTCCACATCTTCGGTGTGCTCCACGCCCAGTTTGTCGTGGAACAGCGAGGCGACCTGACCCGCGTTCTTATGGATGGCGGGCATGATGATGTGGGACGGTTTCTCGTGGTCGAGTTGAACAATGAACTCGCCCATGTCGGACTCCAGACACTCGACGCCTTGGGCGGCGAGCACATGGTTCATGTCCATCTCTTCGCTGACCATGGACTTGCCCTTGATCACCTGGGTCGCGCCCCGTCGGCGGATGATCGACAGCACAATGTCGTTCGCCTCTTCGACCGTTTCGGCCCAATGCACGGTGACGCCGTTGCGGGTCAGATTGGCTTCCAACTGCTCAAGCAGGTCCGGCAGTTTCGATAAGGCGCGCGCACGTATGGCATTGCCCAGGCTGCGCAGGTGTTCGCGCTCGTGTGCATCGCTGAAGGACGTCGCCCGCTTGGTCATCAGCGAATCCATCGCGTTGCGAAAGTTGTTTCGTAGTTGTGTGTCAGCCAAGGCCGTATGGGCACGGCCACGAAAATCGTCTGATAGTTCGACGGCAGGGATTCGCGCGGCAGTATTCATCGCGAGCCTCCGGTTCGTTGCCATAAAAAACTGGCCAGGTGTTGCCCGCGCAGGGCGGCCTGTTGCTTTTCCAGGGCACCATTGATGTTCATCAGGCAGCCACAATCGGCACTCAGGACTTGATGCGCGCCGGATGCCTGCAATGCGCGGGTTTTGTCGGCCACCATCGCGCCGGAAATGTCTGGCATGCGCACACTGAACGTCCCGCCAAAACCACAGCATTCGCTTTCATGGCTGTGCTCCACGCGCTCGACATTGCGCAGTTGGGACAGTAGCTCACGACCATGCAGGTGGGTGTTCATTTCCCGGCGCGCGGAACAGGAGGTGTGCAGCGCTACTTTTATCGGTGCGCCGCTGTCGTGGAGTTGTACCTTGCACACGAACAGCAGGAATTCGGCAAGTTCGTAAGTGCGAGCGGCGAGGGCTTGCACCTGTTTCAGTGTATCGGGCTCATCCTTGAACAGGTCGGCATAGTGCTCGCGCAACATGCCGGCACAGGAGCCGGAGGGCACCACCACGGGGTAGTCCTCGGCGAATAATGCCAGCTGTGCGCGTGCGACTTGCCTGGCCTGTTCGGTGTAGCCCGAGGTGTAGGCCGGTTGCCCGCAGCAGCTTTGGTCCTGCGGATAGTCGACACGAATGCCCTCGCGTTCCAGCAAGTGAATCGCGTCCATGCCGGCTTCGGGATAGAACAGGTCGACCACGCAGGTGCCGAACAGGTAGACCCGCTCTGGCCTCGCGTCGGGGTACTGACGCGGCGGCGCCGGAGGTGGGGCCACGCGGGTGGCATTGGGTACGGCGTTGTAAAAAAGCTCGCTCATCAGGCGTGTTCTCCGGGTGGTCCCGGTTATCCGTCGGTCGGGGCGCCGACGGGTTGTGGAGTGTTGACGCCGGAAACGCTGCCCGGCGTCGGTGAGGGCGCTAGTGCACCAGCATGCCGGTGAACCAGTAGGCCTGGACCAGGGTGATCAGCCCGACAATCGTGGCGAAAAACAGACTGTGTTTGAGGGTGAAACGGAACAGGTCGGACTCCTTGCCTACCAGGCCGGTGGCGGCGCAGGCCACGGCGATCGATTGCGGCGAGATCATCTTGCCGGTCACGCCGCCGCTGGTGTTGGCGGCGACCAGCAGGGTGTCGTTGACACCGATCTGGTGTGCGGTGGTGGCTTGCAGCGAGCTGAACAGCGCGTTGGACGAAGTATCGGAACCGGTCAGGAAAACGCCCAGCCAGCCGAGGAACGGTGAAAAGAAGGGGAAGGCCGCGCCGGTGCCGGCCAATACCAGCGCCATGGTCGACGACATGCCGGAGTAGTTGGTGACGAAAGCGAACGCCAGCACCATGCCGATGGAGAGGATCGGCCAGCGCAGCTCGAAGAAGGTTTCTTTTAAAGTGGTAAGACCAGTTTTGATGTTGATGTTCAGCACCCACATCGAGATCAGTGCGGAGAAGAAAATCGCGGTGCCGGTGGCTGAAATCGGGTCCAGCTTGAACACCGCCGGAATGGCGGTGGGGTTGACCACGATGGGCGCGACTTTGATCACCAGTTGGTCAAGGTGAGGGATCGCGAAGTTGAACACCCAGCTGTACATCGAGCCACCTGCGACGAACATCGCCTTGAAGGGCTTGAGGGTCCAGATCGTGACCAATACGGTGAGGATCAGGAAGGGCGACCAGGCCTTGAAAATCTGCCCGAGGCTGTAGGGTGAAGCCTGTGTGTTGCGTGGCTGGCCAAAGCCGCCGACGCTGGCGGGGATGGCCGCGCTGGAGGTGGCACCGGCAATCTGCGCGCCAGCGGTGCGCTTGGGTTGCCAGACTTTGAGGAACAGGGTGAGGGCGACCAGGCTCGCGAGGGCGGAAGTGATGTCCGGCAGTTCCGGGCCGATGAAGTTGGAGGTGAAGTATTGCGTGACGGCGAAGCTCAGGCCCGCGACCAGCGCTGCCGGCCAGGTTTCGCGAACGCCGCGCAGGCCGTCCATCATGAATACCAGCCAGAACGGCACGAACAGCGACAGCAAAGGCAACTGGCGGCCGGTCATGGCGCCGATCTTGAACGCATCGATGCCCGTGACTTGGCCTGCCACGATGATCGGAATGCCCAGTGCGCCGAATGCCACCGGCGCGGTGTTGGCGATCAGGCACAGGCCGGCGGCGTACAGGGGGTTGAAGCCCAGGCCCACTAGCAGTGCGGCGGTGATGGCCACGGGAGCGCCGAAACCTGCCGCGCCTTCCAGGAACGCGCCGAAGCAGAAGCCGATCAGCAGGACTTGCAGGCGCTGGTCGTCGGTGATCGACAGGACTGAACTGCGGATGATCTCGAACTGACCGCTCTTGACCGTGAGTTTGTAGAGGAATACGGCGGCGACGATGATCCATGCAATGGGCCACAGGCCATAGGCAAAACCGTAGCCGGCGGCGGCCAGCGCCATGTCTGCCGGCATCTGGAAGGCGAAGATCGCGACCAGGATCGACAGCGCCAGGGTGATGCTGCCGGCGACGTGGCCTTTGAGGCGAAACACAGCCAGTGCCAGGAAGAAAAATACGATCGGAATGACGGCGGCCAGTGCGGACAGGCCAAGGCTGCCGAGTGGGCTGTAGAGCTGTTGCCAGGTTTGCATATGGGAGGGCCCCTAATTGTTGTTGGTCAGGCACTTTTTAATTAGCTTGGATAATTGGTAATACCAATTTACAGTCGCCGTCGGCTAGATTAAAAGCCTTGATCGGGGTGTGTCAATTTGCCGCCCGCGAAACTTTGGTCGTAAGGAGGTGAAAGGGGTGTGCTGATCGGGTGTAACGAGGGCGTTCTGATAGGTGCCGCCGACGCGGCGATAGGCCAGAATAGAGGGCCCGTCGCATGGTCGGGATCGTGGAGAGTGAGTTATGGGGTTTGATCAGGTGCGTCAGCGCCGTTTGTCTGACGATATCGTCGAGCAGCTTGAGGGCATGATCCTCGAGGGCACGTTGAAGTCTGGCGAGCGCTTGCCGGCCGAGCGTGTGTTGGCCGAACAGTTTGGTGTGTCTCGCCCGTCATTGCGTGAGGCGATCCAGAAGCTGGCGGCCAAGGGGCTGCTGATCAGTCGCCAGGGTGGCGGCAACTATGTGGCGGAATCGTTGGGCTCGACGTTCAGCGACCCGCTGCTGCATCTGTTGGAAAACAACCCGGAGGCCCAGCGCGACTTGCTTGAATTTCGCCAGACGCTCGAAGCGTCCTGTGCTTATTACGCGGCGTTGCGCGCGACTGAGGTTGACCGCGAGCGGCTGACAGCCGCCTTCGAGGCGCTGCAGGACTGCTATGCCCGTGCTGATGAAGTAAGTCGGTTGGAGGAGGGCGCTGCCGATGCGAGGTTTCATCTGGCCATTGCGGAAGCCAGCCACAACGCGGTGTTGCTGCACACTATTCGCGGCTTGTTCGACCTGCTCAAGCGCAATGTGGTGACCAACATTGGTGGCATGTACCAGCAGCGTACGGAAACCCGCGACATGCTGATCAGTCAGCACCGGGATTTGTACTTGGCGATTATCGAAGGGCGAGCCGAGCAGGCGCGCGAAGTCTCGACACGTCACTTGCTGTATGTGCAGGAAGTGTTGGAGGAAGTGCGTCAGGAGGTTCAGCGCGTGGCACGTGCGGAGCGGCGCAAAGGTCTGTAGCCAGGGCTGGGTCCGAGGCTACAGGGCGGCGAGGATTATTCTTCCTTGCCCTTGTTGCGCACGGCGCGATGCAGCTCGCGATTGGAGTCGCGTTCGCGCTCGGTGTCGCGCTTGTCGTATTCCTTCTTGCCCTTGCCCAGCGCAATCTCGCACTTGACCAGGTGCTTGCTCCAGTACCAGGACAGGCAGACGCAGGCGTAGCCTTTCTGTTGTACGGAAGCGGCGAGCTTGTCCAGTTCGCGGGCGTTGAGCAGCAGCTTGCGCGTGCGCACCGGATCGGCAATCACGTGGGTGCTTGCAGTGGTCAGCGGGGTGATATGACTGCCGAGCAGCCATGCCTCGCCGTCCTTGAGCAGCACATAGCTGTCGACCAACTGCAGCTTGTTGGCGCGCAGACTTTTTACTTCCCAGCCGGCCAGGACCAGACCAGCCTCGAAACGATGCTCGATGAAGTAATCGTGTCGCGCCTTTTTGTTTTGCGCGATGGTCCCTGTGGGGTGTTTCTTTTGTTTAGCCATAGGGGCGGCATTATAGGCAGTTGCGAGCGTGTCGGCTACGGTCAACCTGCGTGCTTGAGCGTGTTGGATGAATCCCGGACAATGCAGGCAGTTCTTTGGTTTTTTTCTTGCGCGAATTGGCTGTTCTTTCGCGATGTTTGCCTCAGCAGTGGAAATAACGCTCACATGACGACGCATATTCAACGTTCGGCATTACTGCCCTATCCGGCACAGGCGCTCTATGACCTGGTCAACGACGTGGCGCGTTACCCGGAGTTCCTGCCTTGGTGTTCGGCTGCCGAGGTGTTGGAGAGCAGTGACGAGCACATGGTGGCCAGTGTCGGCGTAGCGAAAGGTGGGCTTAGCCAGCATTTCGTCACGCGTAATGTGCTGGTACCGGGGAAATCCATTGAAATGAATTTGCAGGAGGGGCCTTTTACCCAACTGCATGGTGTGTGGGTGTTCAAGGCGCTGACGGACAAAGCCTGCAAGATCAGCCTGGACCTGTCATTTGATTACGCAGGACCGATTGTGCGGGCAACGCTGGGGCCTCTGTTCAATCAGGCGGCTAACACACTTGTGGATGCCTTCTGTCAGCGGGCCAAGCAACTGCATGGTTGAAATTGAAGTGGTGTACGCCGCCGAGGATCGCCAAGTGCTGCTCGCGTTGGCGGTGCCTGCGGCGACGAGTTTGAGAGCGGCAGTGCGCTTATCCGGTATGGCGGCGCAGTTTCCGGGAGTGGACCTGGAGGGTTGTCCTTTGGGGATTTTCGGCAAGGTGGTCGCAGACGCGACTACGCGTGCCGTGCAAGCGGGCGACCGCATTGAAATCTATCGACCTCTGCTCGCGGACCCCAAAGAGGTGCGCAGGCTGCGTGCGGCCAGGGCGGCATTGGCCAGGCAACAGTCTTCATGACATTGCCTTGCGACAGATAGCAAAAAGCCCGGCATGCCGGGGCTTTTTGTTGTACGTCGTTTTTATTGCGGGCTGGCGTCCAGAGGTTCTGGCGTTGGCACCGGTACGGTTTTCACGCCGTCGACGTCTTTCTGGATCTGATCGAGCAACGAGCCTGGCTTGGCAGGTTCTTCTGGTTTCGGCTTGTCGGCGTTCTGCGCAGGCGCGGTCACGCTATTGCCGTTGTCCTTGCCGAGCAGAGCTTCATCACGGCTGACGCCAGGCATGAAATCACCGGACAGGCTGACGAGCTGGTCATTGCCATTGAAAATGACGCTGACACGTTCCTGTTGGCGTTCACCGCCACCTGGTTGAATGCTGTAGAGATAATCCCAGCGATCGGCATGGAAAGTGTCGGTCAGCAGGGGGTTACCCATGATAAACCGTACTTGCCGTCGGGTCATTCCCGGACGCAACTGGTCTATCATATCCTGCGTGACGACATTGCCCTGCTGGATGTCGATTTTGTAAACCCCGGGGAATGAACAACCGGCGAGTGCGAGCAGTCCCACAAAGGTGAAACTGGTTAGCAAGAGCTTGGTGTTTTGCATCGGTGGGCGACTTCCACTATCTTGGCTGGGACAACGTAAACGCCGATCATACCCGTATTAAGAGAAGCTGCGAAGCAGCATCCGCGAGAAAGCTAACCATGGTTGAAAATAGCGAACTACGCAAAGCCGGTCTCAAAGTGACTCTGCCACGAGTCAAGATTCTACAAATGCTCGATTCTGCTGAGCAGCGCCACATGAGTGCCGAGGACGTTTACAAGGCGCTGATGGAGTCTAACGAGGACGTCGGCCTGGCCACGGTTTACCGTGTGCTGACCCAGTTTGAAGCCGCAGGACTGGTGGTTCGCCATAATTTCGACGGCGGTCATGCGGTGTTCGAATTGGCTGATGGTGGTCATCACGATCACATGGTTGACCTGGATACCAACGAGGTTATCGAGTTCACCAGTCCGGAAATCGAAGCTCTGCAGCACAAGATCGCTGAGGAGCACGGCTTCGATTTGGTTGACCACAATCTGGTCCTGTACATCCGTAAGAAAAAGTAAAAAGCGCTGCAGATTCACTTTGCAGAACGATCGAAGGCGACCTCAGGGTCGCCTTCGTGCTTTCTACTATAAAGAAGCCGTTTCAGCTCAAGCCTTCGCCGCCACGACCATTTTCTTCGCGTGCGCCAAAGACTCCTTGGTCAAGTCGATGCCGCCCAGCATCCGTGCCACCTCTTCCACGCGTTCCGATTTGTTCAGCTTGGACACGGCTGTGTGGGTTGCGTCGCTGTTCCTGACCTTGTGTACAAACAGATGCTGATGCCCTTGGGCTGCCACTTGCGGCAAGTGAGTTACCGTGAGCACCTGGCCTCGATCCCCGAGGCGACGCAGTAGCTGGCCGACGATCTCTGCCGTGGGACCGCCGATGCCCACGTCCACTTCGTCGAATACCAATGTGGGCACGCGTGAGGTCTGTGCGGTGATCACCTGGATGGCCAGGCTGATACGTGAAAGCTCGCCGCCAGACGCTACTTTCGCCAAGGCCTTGAGCGGTTGCCCGGGGTTCGCGCTGACCAGCAGCTCCACTTGCTCAAGGCCGTGGGGTTGTAGCTCATCACTGGTGTTGGCATGCAGCTCGATGCTGAAGCGACCGCCAGGCATGCCCAGGCGCTGGATTTCCTGCTCTACAGCACTGGCGAGGCTGGTGGCCGCCTGCTGGCGCAAATCGCTCAGTTCGCGAGCCTTTTCCTGGTAATGGCGGGCGAAGGCGGTGAGTTCATCGTTCAGGCGCTCGATAGATTCGTCGTTGGCGTTCAGTGTTTCGATTTCATCCAGCAGTTTTTGCTGCATCGTGGCCACTTCGGTGGGTTGGATGCGGTGTTTGCGCGCCAGGGTGTAGATGGTGTCCAGGCGTTCTTCTATTTCCTGCAGGCGTGCCGGGTCAGCGTCGAAATGGTCCAGGAAGCGGTTGAGTTCGCCAACGGCTTCTTCTACCTGAATCTGTGCGCTGGTCAACAGGGTCGTGGCTTCAGTGAGTGCGCCGGAAGCACTGTTTACGCTGGAAAGGCGATTGAGGCTGGCGGTCAGGGCATTCAGCACGTTGCCTGAGTCGCTTTCGCTGCATTGCTCGACCACTTGGCGACAAATACCCAGCAAGGTCTCGGCGTTGGTCAGGTTTTTATGTTCCTGTTCCAGTTGCTCCAGTTCGGTCTCACCCAGCCCCAGGCTTTCCAGCTCTTCCAGCTGATAACTCAATAACTGGTGGCGCGCGCGTTGCTCATCGCCGGAGTTGGACAGGCGCTCCAGCTCTTGTCGGGTCTGTCGCCAGCGTTGTGCGGCCAGTTGCACCTGTCGCGCCAGGTCGGTGGCGCCCGCGTATTCGTCGAGCAGGCGGCGATGGGTGTCGGTCTTCAGCAGGGATTGGTGTTCGTGCTGGCTGTGAATGTCGATCAGTAGTTCGCCCAGGGCTTTCAGGTCGCCAAGGGGGCAGGGGGTTCCATTGATATAGCCGCGGGAGCGTCCTTCGGCAGTGATGACACGACGCAGGATGCAGGGCCCTTCGTTATTCAGGTCGCGCTCGGCCAGCCAGGCTTCGGCCTCGGGAATGTCCGAAAGGTCGAAGGTCGCCAGGATATCGGCCTTGTCCGCGCCTGGGCGTACGACACCGCTGTCGGCGCGATCACCGAGGGTCAGCCCCAGGGCATCGAGCATGATCGACTTGCCGGCGCCGGTCTCGCCCGTGATGACGCTCATCCCGCGATCCAGTTCAAGATCCAGGTGTTCGACGATGGCGTAGTTGTGTACGGACAGGTGCACGAGCATGAAGGCCGCTCCCAGGCTTTAGGTCTGGTTATTTATACAGTGTTTTGTTTGGGGCTGACAATCCTGGCGCTTAGCTCGATTTGCTTGAGTGAACATTGTTTTTAGCGCGATCAGGCATTGAGAGGCGGGAAATGAGGAGCGACTGCTGAAAGGCTTTTGGTCATCGGCATGCCCTTGAACCTGAAAATTGTGGCCCCATATACCGGAACAGAAGCGCGAGATGAGTTCGCGCATGATTTTGAGAGGAGAAATCTATGGCTGACGAACAGACGCAGGATACGCAAACTCCAGACGCCAATCAGGCTGCCGGCGACGAACTGGCGACCCGTGTGCAAGTGCTCGAAGAGCAATTGGCTGCTGCGCAGGACCAGTCTTTGCGTGTCGCCGCCGATCTGCAGAACGTCCGTCGCCGTGCCGAGCAGGATGTGGAAAAGGCCCATAAGTTCGCGCTGGAAAAATTCGCAGGCGATCTGCTGCCGATCATCGACAGCCTGGAGCGCGGGCTTGAGTTGTCCAGTCCGGATGATGAAAACATCCGTCCGATGCGCGAAGGGATCGAGCTGACCCTGAAAATGTTCCAGGACACCCTGAAGCGTTATCAGCTGGAAGCTATCGATCCACAAGGCGGCGAGCCGTTCAACGCTGAGCATCACCAGGCAATGGCCATGCAGGAAAGCCATGACCTTGAGCCGAACAGTGTTCTGAAGGTGTTCCAGAAGGGTTACCAGCTCAACGGTCGTTTGTTGCGCCCGGCGATGGTGGTGGTGAGCAAGGCGCCTGCGCCCGTTACACCTTCTATTGATGAGCAGGCTTGAAATCCGCCGCAACGCCCTCATCTATAAGTCAAGCGTTTAAGTGCTACCGCAGTTGGCCCCAACCGCTGCGGCAACCAAATCTAAAGTTTCGGGAGAGTTAACATGGGCAAAATTATCGGTATCGACCTGGGGACCACCAACTCCTGCGTCTCCGTGCTGGAAAACGGCGTAGCCAAAGTGATCGAGAACGCCGAAGGCGCGCGTACCACTCCGTCGATCATTGCATACGCCAATGATGGCGAGACCCTGGTTGGCCAGTCGGCCAAGCGTCAGGCGGTGACCAACCCGCACAACACTCTGTACGCGGTAAAGCGTCTGATCGGTCGCAAGTTCGACGAAGAAGTCGTACAGAAAGACATCAAGATGGTGCCGTACAAAATCGTCAAGGCTGACAACGGTGACGCCTGGGTTCAAGTGAACGACAAAAAAATGTCGGCACCGCAAATCTCGGCCGAAGTCTTGAAAAAGATGAAAAAGACTGCCGAAGATTACCTCGGCGAAGCCGTGACCGAAGCGGTAATCACCGTTCCGGCCTACTTCAACGACAGTCAGCGCCAGGCGACCAAAGATGCCGGTCGCATCGCGGGCCTGGACGTAAAACGTATCATCAACGAACCGACCGCAGCGGCTCTGGCCTACGGTATGGATAAGGCCAAGGGCGATCACACCGTGATCGTTTATGACCTGGGCGGCGGCACCTTTGACGTTTCCGTGATCGAGATCGCTGAAGTCGATGGCGAGCACCAGTTCGAAGTGTTGGCCACCAACGGTGACACGTTCCTGGGTGGTGAAGACTTTGACATCCGTCTGATCGACTACCTCGTTGACGAGTTCAAGAAAGAAAGCGGCATGAACCTCAAGGGTGACCCGCTGGCAATGCAGCGTCTGAAAGAAGCTGCCGAAAAAGCCAAGATCGAGCTGTCGTCCAGCAACGCAACCGACGTGAACCTGCCTTACATCACGGCAGACGCCACCGGTCCTAAGCACTTGAACGTGAAGATCTCTCGCGCCAAGTTGGAAGCGTTGGTCGAAGACCTGGTTCAGCGCACCATCGAGCCGTGCCGCATCGCTCTGAAAGACGCCGGTATCGACGTGGGTGCTATCAATGATGTGATCCTGGTCGGCGGTCAGACCCGTATGCCGCTGGTACAGCAGAAAGTGACCGAGTTCTTCGGCAAGGAAGCACGTAAAGACGTGAACCCTGACGAAGCAGTTGCCATGGGTGCTGCCATCCAGGGTGCGGTACTGGCTGGTGATGTGAAAGACGTGCTGCTGCTGGACGTGAGCCCGCTGACCCTGGGTATCGAAACCATGGGCGGCGTGATGACCGCGCTGATCGAGAAAAACACCACGATTCCTACCAAGAAATCGCAAGTGTTCTCGACCGCCGATGACAACCAGGGCGCCGTGACCATTCACGTGCTGCAGGGTGAGCGTAAGCAAGCTGCGCAGAACAAGTCCCTGGGCAAGTTCGACCTGTCCGAGATTCCACCGGCTCCACGTGGTGTGCCGCAAATCGAAGTGACCTTTGACATCGACGCCAACGGCATTCTGCACGTTGGTGCGAAAGACAAGGCTACCGGCAAAGAGCAGAAGATCACCATCAAGGCCAACTCCGGTCTGTCTGATGAAGAAATTCAACAGATGATTCGTGATGCTGAAGCCAACTCTGAAGAGGACAAAAAGTTCGAAGAGCTGGCTGCTGCCCGTAACCAGGGTGATGCCTTGGTTCACTCGACGCGCAAAATGGTCGCTGATGCAGGCGACAAGGTGACCGCTGAAGAGAAAGCTGCCATCGAAGCTGCTGTGGTTGCCCTGGAAGCTGCCGTTAAAGGCGACGACAAGGCTGCCATCGAAGCGAAGGTTGAAGAGCTGTCGAAAGTCTCAGCGCCGGTTGCCCAGAAAATGTACGCCGAACAAGGTCAGCCAGCTGACGGTGCTGCGCAGCACGCAGAGCCTGAAGCCAAGCACGACGACGTTGTCGATGCCGAGTTCGAAGAAGTAAAAGAAGACCAGAAGAAGTAACTTGGTCGCCCGGTTGACCGCTATCAAGCGGTGACTGGTAGGATGTCGCCGCGCGGGAGCTTGCTCCCGCGTTGGCGTGTCTGGGGTATGCGAATTTTTACAGCATGCGACAGCGTTCGGATGCTGGCGGTGTGATCGGGAATGCTCCTGCTTTCCGAGCAGTAAATACCGCACTTTTGGCCGGGTCCCTGGCTAAAAAGTAGTAATGACCAGGATCGTTGAATTGACGTGAGTTGGGTCCGGGCCTGTATTGGGGCTCAACGAGTTTGGCAAGGCTCAGGAGGGTCTGGCTGAACGTCCTATAAGAGTGCAAAGACTTATGGCAAAGCGTGACTATTACGAAGTGTTGGGTGTGGAGCGCGGTTCCAGCGAGGCGGACCTGAAAAAGGCTTACCGTCGCCTGGCGATGAAGCACCACCCGGACCGTAATCCGGATAGCAAAGAATCCGAAGAGCTGTTCAAAGAGGCCAACGAGGCCTACGAATGTCTGTCTGACCCTAACAAGCGTGCGGCCTACGACCAGTATGGCCATGCAGGTGTCGACCCGAGCATGGGCAGCGGCGGTGGCGGTTTTGGTGGTCAGAATTTCTCCGATATCTTCGGTGATGTGTTCAGCGACTTTTTCGGTGGTGGCCGTGGTGGTCAGCGTGGTGGTGCCCAGCGTGGCAGCGACTTGCGCTACACCCTGGAGTTGAATCTGGAAGAAGCCGTGCGCGGTACCAGCGTCAACATCCGTGTGCCGACGCTGGTCAACTGCAAGCCGTGCGATGGTTCGGGGGCGAAGAAAGGTTCGTCGCCGATCACCTGTCCGACTTGCGGCGGTATTGGTCAGGTCCGCATGCAGCAGGGTTTCTTCTCGGTGCAGCAGACCTGTCCGCGTTGCCATGGCCAGGGCAAAATCATTTCCGATCCGTGCGACTCCTGCCATGGCGAAGGGCGTGTCGAAGAGTACAAGACGCTGGCGGTGAAGGTGCCGGCCGGCGTGGATACCGGTGACCGCATTCGCCTGTCCGGCGAGGGCGAGGCGGGTACTCAGGGTGGACCTACGGGCGACCTGTATGTGGTGATCAATGTGCGCGAGCACTCGATCTTCCAGCGTGACGGCAAGCACCTGTTCTGCGAAGTGCCGATCAGTTTTGTCGACGCAGCCCTGGGTGGGGAGCTGGAGATTCCGACTCTCGACGGCCGGGTCAAGCTGAAGATTCCCGAGGGGACCCAGACCGGCAAGCAGTTCCGTATTCGTGGCAAGGGCGTTGCGCCGGTGCGCGGTGGTGGGGCGGGCGACCTGATGTGTCGTGTGGCGGTGGAAACACCGGTCAATCTCAATCGCCGCCAGCGTGAACTGCTTGAAGAGTTCCGTAGCTCGCTGGAAGGCGATGACTCCCATTCGCCGAAGACTACTGGCTTTTTCGACGGCGTGAAGCGCTTCTTTGGCGACCTCTAAGGAATGAATATGCGACGTATAGCCGTGATGGGCGCTGCAGGGCGCATGGGCAAGACGCTGGTCGAGGCTGTGCAGCAGCGTTCTCCGGCTTCCGGGCTGACGGCGGCGATCGTTCGTCCTGGCAGTACCTTGATTGGTGCGGATGCCGGTGAGTTGGCTTCGCTGGGGCGCATTGGCGTTTCGTTGTCGGGCAGTCTCGAGCAGGTGGCTGAAGAGTTCGATGTGCTGATCGACTTCACCCTGCCAGAGGTTATGCTGAAAAACCTGGCCTTCTGTCGCAAGGCGGGCAAGGCCATGGTGATCGGTACCACGGGTTTGACGGCGGAGCAGAAGCAGTTGTTGGTCGAGGCGGGCAAGGATATTCCAATCGTCTTCGCGGCCAACTTCAGCGTGGGTGTGAACCTGTCGCTCAAGCTGCTGGATCTGGCGGCGCGTGTGCTGGGGGATGAGGCGGACATCGAGATCATCGAGACCCATCACCGGCACAAGATTGATGCTCCGTCGGGTACCGCGCTGCGCATGGGTGAGGCCATTGCTGATGCGTTGGGTCGCGACTTGTCGAAGGTCGCGGTGTACGGTCGTGAAGGGCATACCGGTGCACGTGCGCGCGACACCATCGGTTTTGCGACTGTGCGCGGTGGTGACGTGGTGGGGGATCACACGGTGCTGTTCGCAACCGAGGGCGAGCGCCTGGAAATCACCCATAAGGCTTCCAGCCGCATGACGTTCGCCAAGGGGGCGGTACGTGCTGCGCTCTGGCTGGACGGTCGCGAACCGGGGCTGTATGACATGCGTGACGTGCTGGATCTGCACTAATCAGTCGCTAAAACGGGGTCTCGGGCTTATACTTTGGCCCCGTTTTCAACCGCTAAGCGACGTCCTGTCGCATTCCTCTGCCTTTAAGGCTCTTTAGCGGTGGACCAAAAAAGCCTTTTTCTGTAAGCTACAGCTTTAGTGTGTCCACTAAAAGCGCGCAGAATAATTCAGTGAACAAGCGGGGTGACGTGTCCATACGTCACTCCGCTTTTTTACAACCTGCGATCGCCCTTTCAGGCTTTATTTACGGGAGGTCTTCTTGACTAAGCCAGCCATACTCGCCCTTGCTGATGGCAGCATTTTTCGCGGCGAAGCCATTGGAGCCGACGGTCAGACCGTTGGAGAGGTGGTGTTTAACACCGCAATGACCGGCTATCAGGAAATCCTTACCGATCCTTCCTACGCCCAACAGATCGTTACCCTGACTTACCCGCACATCGGCAATACCGGCACTACACCGGAAGACGTCGAGTCTGACCGTGTCTGGTCGGCCGGCCTGGTGATTCGTGACTTGCCACTGGTGGCGAGCAACTGGCGTAACACGTTGTCGCTGTCGGACTACCTGAAGGCCAACAATGTTGTAGCCATCGCTGGCATCGACACCCGTCGCCTGACTCGTATCCTGCGCGAGAAAGGCTCGCAGAACGGCTGCATCCTGGCCGGTGACAACATCACCGAAGAAGCCGCGATTGCCGCAGCGCAAGGCTTCCCGGGTCTGAAGGGCATGGACCTGGCGAAAGTCGTCAGTGTCAAAGAGAAATACGAGTGGCGCTCCACGGTCTGGGACTTGAAGACCGACAGCCACCAAACCATCGAAGCCGCCGAGTTGCCCTACCATGTTGTGGCCTACGACTACGGCGTCAAGTACAACATCCTGCGCATGCTGGTCGAGCGCGGCTGCCGCGTGACCGTGGTGCCTGCACAAACCCCGGCCAGCGATGTGCTGGCACTGCAACCGGACGGCGTGTTCCTGTCCAACGGCCCGGGCGACCCTGAGCCTTGCGACTACGCGATCCAGGCCATCAAAGACGTGCTGGAAACCGACATTCCGGTGTTCGGCATCTGCCTGGGTCACCAGCTGTTGGCTTTGGCCTCCGGCGCCAAGACCCTGAAAATGGGCCATGGCCACCACGGTGCCAACCACCCGGTGCAAGACCTGGACACTGGCGTTGTAATGATCACCAGCCAGAACCACGGTTTTGCCGTGGATGAAGCGACCTTGCCGGGCAATGTCCGGGCGATTCACAAGTCGCTGTTCGACGGTTCCCTGCAAGGCATCGAGCGTACCGACAAGAGCGCGTTCAGCTTCCAGGGCCACCCTGAAGCCAGCCCGGGCCCGAACGACGTTGCGCCGCTGTTCGACCGTTTCATCAATGAGATGGCTAAGCGACGCTGAGTGAGCGGCCCGAGGGCGGCCCCGCAATGCGGTGGCCCCTTCAGGCTCTGCAAAGATTGTTCAAGACGGCTTGCCGACTGACCTGCGGATTTGAGTGACAAACCCATGCCAAAACGTACAGACATAAAAAGCATCCTGATTCTCGGCGCTGGCCCGATCGTGATCGGCCAGGCCTGCGAATTCGACTACTCCGGCGCCCAGGCCTGTAAAGCCCTGCGCGAAGAGGGCTACCGCGTCATCCTGGTGAACTCCAACCCGGCCACCATCATGACCGACCCGGCCATGGCCGACGCTACCTACATCGAGCCGATCAAGTGGCAGACCGTTGCCAAGATCATCGAAAAAGAGCGTCCGGACGCACTGCTGCCGACCATGGGCGGCCAAACCGCACTGAACTGCGCCCTGGACCTGGAACGCGAAGGTGTTCTGGAAAAATTCGGCGTAGAGATGATCGGCGCCAACGCCGACACCATCGACAAGGCTGAAGACCGTTCGCGTTTCGACAAGGCCATGAAGTCCATCGGCCTGGCGTGCCCGCGTTCCGGTATCGCTCATAGCATGGAAGAAGCCAATGCGGTCCTGGAGACCCTGGGCTTCCCTTGCATCATCCGTCCGTCCTTCACCATGGGCGGCACCGGTGGTGGTATCGCGTACAACCGTGAAGAATTCGAAGAAATCTGCGCCCGTGGCCTGGACTTGTCGCCGACCAAGGAGCTGCTGATCGACGAGTCGCTGATCGGTTGGAAAGAGTATGAAATGGAAGTTGTCCGCGACAAAAAGGACAACTGCATCATCGTCTGCTCCATCGAAAACTTCGACCCGATGGGCGTGCACACCGGTGACTCGATCACCGTGGCGCCAGCACAGACCCTGACCGACAAGGAATACCAGATCCTGCGTAACGCCTCCCTGGCGGTACTGCGCGAGATCGGCGTGGAAACCGGCGGTTCCAACGTTCAGTTCGGTATTTGCCCGAACACCGGCCGCATGGTCGTGATCGAGATGAACCCGCGTGTATCCCGCTCCTCGGCCCTGGCGTCGAAAGCCACTGGTTTCCCGATTGCCAAAGTCGCGGCCAAACTGGCTGTGGGTTACACCCTGGATGAGCTGTCGAACGACATCACCGGCGGCAAGACTCCGGCATCCTTTGAGCCGTCCATCGACTACGTGGTGACCAAGCTGCCGCGCTTTGCCTTCGAGAAATTCGCTCAGGCAGATGCCCGCTTGACCACCCAGATGAAGTCGGTGGGTGAAGTGATGGCCATCGGCCGGACCTTCCAGGAGTCCCTGCAGAAAGCCCTGCGTGGCCTGGAAGTGGGCGTGTGCGGCCTGGATGAGAAGCTCGACCTGAGCAACCCGGACAGCATGAGCGTGCTCAAGCGTGAACTGACCGTACCGGGCGCCGAGCGTATCTGGTACGTAGCGGATGCGTTCCGTGCAGGCCTGAGTGTCGAAGACATTTTCGGCATGAACATGATTGACCCTTGGTTCCTGGTGCAGATCGAAGATCTGATCAAGGAAGAAGAGAAGGTCAAGACTCTGGGGCTGGCCAGCATCGACCGCGACATGATGTTCCGCCTCAAGCGCAAGGGCTTCTCCGATCAGCGTCTGGCCAAGTTGCTGGGCGTCACCGAGAAAAACCTGCGCACCCACCGCCACAAGCTCGAAGTGTTCCCGGTCTACAAGCGCGTTGACACCTGCGCGGCCGAGTTCGCCACCGACACCGCTTACCTGTATTCCACCTACGAGGAAGAATGCGAGGCAGCGCCGTCCGGTCGCGACAAGATCATCATCCTGGGTGGTGGTCCCAACCGTATCGGCCAGGGTATCGAGTTCGACTACTGCTGTGTGCACGCCGCGCTGGCCCTGCGTGACGACGGGTACGAGACCATCATGGTCAACTGCAACCCGGAAACGGTTTCCACCGACTACGACACCTCCGACCGTCTGTACTTCGAACCGGTGACCCTGGAAGACGTGCTGGAAATCGTGCGTGTCGAGAAGCCAAAAGGCGTGATCGTGCAGTACGGTGGCCAGACCCCGCTGAAACTGGCGCGTGCCCTGGAAGCAGCCGGCGTGCCGATCATCGGCACCAGCCCGGACGCCATCGACCGTGCGGAGGACCGTGAGCGCTTCCAGCAAATGGTCGAGCGCCTGAATCTGCGTCAGCCACCCAACGCCACCGTGCGTAGTGAAGATGAAGCCATCCGTGCCGCCAGCAAGATCGGCTATCCGTTGGTGGTGCGTCCGTCCTATGTGCTGGGTGGTCGGGCGATGGAAATCGTCTACCAGGAAGAAGAACTCAAGCGTTACCTGCGTGATGCGGTGAAAGTGTCCAACGACAGCCCGGTGCTGCTGGATCACTTCCTCAACTGCGCCATCGAAATGGACGTGGACGCGGTTTGCGACGGCACCGACGTGGTGATCGGCGCGATCATGCAGCACATTGAACAGGCAGGTGTTCACTCCGGTGACTCCGCTTGCTCGCTGCCGCCTTACTCGCTGCCGGCGCACATCCAGGACGAGATGCGTGAGCAGGTCAAGAAGATGGCGCTCGAACTGGGCGTGGTCGGCTTGATGAACGTGCAGTTGGCGTTGCAGGGCGAGCAGATCTACGTGATCGAAGTGAACCCGCGTGCCTCGCGTACCGTACCGTTTGTGTCCAAGTGCATCGGCGTTTCCCTGGCGATGATCGCGGCGCGCGTCATGGCCGGTAAAACCCTGAAAGAATTGGGCTTCACCAAGGAAATCATTCCGAACTTCTACAGCGTGAAAGAGGCGGTGTTCCCCTTCGCCAAATTCCCTGGTGTGGACCCGATCCTGGGCCCGGAAATGAAGTCCACCGGTGAAGTGATGGGTGTGGGCGACACCTTCGGCGAGGCATTCGCCAAGGCCCAGATGGGCGCCAGCGAAGTGCTGCCGACCGGCGGTACCGCGTTCATCAGCGTGCGTGACGACGACAAACCACTGGTTGCAGGCGTGGCGCGTGATCTGATCAACTTGGGTTTCGAAGTCGTGGCCACCGCCGGGACCGCCAAGCTGATCGAGGCTGCCGGCCTGAAAGTGCGTCGCGTGAACAAGGTGACGGAAGGCCGTCCACACGTGGTCGACATGATCAAGAATGACGAAGTCACCCTGATCATCAATACCACCGAAGGTCGCCAGTCGATCGCGGATTCCTACTCCATTCGCCGTAACGCCCTGCAGCACAAGATCTACTGCACCACCACCATTGCTGCTGGCGAAGCTATCTGCGAAGCGCTCAAGTTCGGTCCGGAAAAGACCGTGCGTCGCTTGCAGGATCTACACGCAGGATTGAAGGCATGACCAAATACCCAATGACCGTCCAGGGCTTCAAGGCCCTGGAAGAGGAGCACGCCCATCTGACCAAGGTCGTCCGTCCGAAGCTGAGCCAGGACATCGGTACGGCCCGCGAGTTGGGTGACTTGAAGGAAAACGCCGAATACCATGCTGCTCGCGAGCAGCAGGGTATGGTCGAGGCGCGTATTCGTGACATCGAAGGCCGTCTGCAGAACTCGGTGGTGATTGACGTCACCACCATTCCCAAGACAGGCAAGGTGATTTTCGGTACGACCGTGGAAATTGCCAATGTCGAGACGGATGAAAGCGTGACTTACCACATCGTGGGTGAGGACGAGGCTGACATCAAACAAGGCAAGATCTCTGTAGGTTCGCCGATTGCCCGCGCCTTGATCGCCAAGGAAGAGGGTGATGTGGTGGCCGTCAAGACGCCAAGTGGCGTGATCGAGTACGAGATTGTCGAAGTTCGTCACATCTGAAAGACGGCGCCCGCTACGTGCGGGCGCCATGCTTTGGCAGTTCGCCCAGATGCTTTGGGTGGGCGGCCTTTGGCTATTGCATATGGGTGTACTGCCGGCGTTGGGCTTGATTGGCCTTGCGCCGTTGCTGATCGATGAGATCGGCGGATTATTGAGTGCGCTGCTGGTGGGATTTGCGGCGGCGTGCGTGACGCTTCAAGCGCTTGTGCTGGTCAAGGCCGAGGGTTTGGGCAGTTTGTGGCGGGATATGCGCGGCCAGTTGCTGCTGATGGCACTGTATGCGTGCGCAATGTTTTGCCTGGTGCGTCTGTTTTGGCCCGAGGCGTTGCGCTGGCAGTTGTTCAGCTATCTTGTGTTGGGCCTTTCAGGTTTGCTGCTGGTCTTGCAGCCGGCGCCGGGATGGAGTGGCAGGGCGTGCGAGGCACGCCCGTGACCCTTTTCTTCACTTGAAGCGATGAACGTTCGACAGTTGTTTGTTAACGTCGAAGTTGCGGCGGTACAGCAGTGCCATCTTGCCGATGATTTGCACCAGATCAGCCTTGCCAGCCTTGCCCAACTCCGCGATGGCGGCCAGGCGGGCTTCGCGGTCGAGGATGTTGACCTTGACCTTGATCAGTTCATGATCGCTGAGTGCGCGTTCGAATTCGGCTAAAACACCTTCAGTCAGACCATTGTCAGCCACAATCAGAACTGGTTTCAGATGGTGGCCAATGGATTTGTACTGTTTCTTCTGCTCTGGAGTGAGCGGCATAATCTGACCTCTGCGTCTGATCTTGTAAAAAGCGGCGGCCAGTTTACCCGAGCGAGTCCGGGACCGCCCACTTAATCACGACCGGTTTTATTTTCGAGGTGGCCCGTGGCCCGTTCCAAAACCAGCCTTAACTGGCTAAAAGAACATTTCAACGACCCTTACGTCAAAAAGGCACAGAAGGACGGCTATCGTTCGCGCGCCAGCTATAAGCTGCTTGAGCTGCAGGACAAAGACAAGTTGTTCCGTCCCGGTATGAGCGTGATTGACCTGGGTGCGGCCCCGGGTGGCTGGTCGCAGGTGGCCAGTCGTCTGATTGGTGGGCAAGGCCGGTTGATCGCATCCGATATCCTCGAGATGGACAGCATCCCGGATGTAACCTTCGTTCATGGCGACTTTACCGAGGATGCCGTACTGGCGCAGATCCTGGAGGCCGTAGGAAATTCTCAGGTAGACCTTGTGATTTCCGACATGGCCCCCAATATGAGTGGATTACCGGCTGTCGATATGCCGCGAGCCATGTTCCTCTGCGAGTTGGCATTGGATCTGGCGGGTCGGGTACTGCGTCCGGGCGGAGATTTCCTGGTCAAGGTCTTCCAGGGTGAGGGCTTCGACGAGTACCACAAGAACATCCGCAAACTGTTCGACAAGGTGCAGATGCGCAAGCCGGACTCCTCGCGGGACCGCTCGCGCGAACAGTACTTGTTGGCACGGGGTTTCCGGGGCATCGAAGGTGCTGCCAGCGATGAGCGTCTTTGAGAGTTTGAGGGAGGCCGATAGGTTTTTTTATATCGCTTTCGTCACGAAGCTTTACGAATATTGTGTAGTCAAAGTTTCACAAAGGGTTACAGACGGCGCCTGCCAGAGTTGTAGGTAATGTAGTAAGTTAGGCCGGTGAATATCATGCGAAGCGCGCGCCAGTAGCGGAGCTTGCTTCAGAGGGTAGTTAATTGAACGATATGGCAAAGAATCTGATCCTGTGGTTGATCATCGCGGCTGTCCTGGTGACGGTGATGAACAACTTCTCCAGCCCTAACGAACCACAGACCCTCAACTATTCCGACTTCATCCAGCAAGTCAAGGATGGCAAAGTCGAGCGCGTGGCGGTTGACGGCTTCGTTATCACCGGCAAACGCAACGACGGCGACAGCTTCAAGACCATTCGTCCGAATATCCCGGATAACGGCCTGATCGGCGATCTGGTGGATAACCACGTGGTTGTCGAGGGCAAGCAGCCTGAACAGCAGAGTATCTGGACCCAGTTGCTAGTCGCCAGCTTCCCGATTCTGGTGATCATTGCCGTGTTCATGTTCTTCATGCGCCAGATGCAAGGGGGCGCGGGAGGCAAGGGCGGCCCGATGAGCTTTGGCAAGAGCAAGGCGCGTCTGCTTTCTGAAGATCAAGTGAAAACCACCCTGGCCGACGTGGCGGGTTGCGACGAGGCGAAGGAAGAGGTCGGGGAACTGGTCGAATTCCTGCGCGACCCGGGCAAGTTCCAGCGTCTGGGTGGTCGCATTCCACGTGGCGTGCTCATGGTAGGGCCTCCGGGTACCGGTAAAACCCTGCTGGCCAAGGCGATTGCCGGCGAAGCGAAAGTGCCGTTCTTCACCATTTCCGGCTCTGACTTCGTTGAAATGTTCGTCGGTGTCGGCGCAAGCCGTGTTCGAGACATGTTCGAGCAGGCCAAGAAACACGCTCCATGCATCATCTTCATCGATGAAATCGACGCCGTTGGCCGCCATCGTGGTGCTGGCATGGGCGGTGGTCACGATGAGCGCGAGCAGACGCTCAACCAGTTGCTGGTAGAGATGGACGGCTTTGAGATGAATGACGGGATCATCGTCATTGCAGCCACCAACCGTCCGGATGTGCTCGACCCTGCGCTGCTGCGTCCGGGCCGCTTCGACCGTCAGGTGGTGGTGGGCTTGCCGGATATCCGTGGTCGCGAGCAGATCCTGAAAGTACACATGCGCAAAGTGCCTATGGGCGATGACGTGGCTCCGGCCGTGATCGCCCGTGGTACCCCGGGTTTCTCCGGTGCTGACCTTGCCAACCTGGTGAACGAAGCTTCGTTGTTCGCCGCGCGTGTCGGCAAGCGTATTGTCGAGATGAAAGAATTCGAGCTGGCCAAAGACAAGATCATGATGGGCGCCGAGCGCAAATCCATGGTCATGTCCGAGAAAGAGAAGCAGAACACCGCGTATCACGAGGCGGGTCACGCCATTGTGGGGCGCGTTGTGCCTGAGCATGACCCGGTCTACAAGGTGTCGATCATCCCGCGTGGTCGTGCGCTGGGTGTCACCATGTTCCTGCCGGAAGAGGATCGTTACAGCCTCTCCAAGCGTGCACTGATCAGTCAGATTTGCTCGCTGTACGGTGGTCGGATCGCGGAGGAAATGACACTGGGCTTCGATGGTGTGACCACGGGCGCTTCCAACGACATCATGCGTGCGAGCCAGATTGCGCGGAACATGGTGACCAAGTGGGGGTTGTCGGAAAAACTCGGTCCCTTGATGTATGCCGAAGAAGAAGGCGAAGTGTTCCTGGGGCGTGGCGGCGGTGGTCAGAACGCCAGCTTCTCCGGTGAGACGGCCAAGCTGATCGACTCTGAGGTGCGTAGCATCATCGACCAGTGCTATGGCACCGCGAAGCAGATCCTGACGGATAATCGCGACAAGCTGGATGCCATGGCGGATGCGCTAATGAAGTACGAGACGATTGACTCGGATCAGATCGACGACATCATGGCGGGTCGCGAGCCTCGTGAGCCTCGCGATTGGGAAGGCGGTTCGGGGACTTCTGGCACTCCGCCAGTGGTTCGAAACGAGCGCCCTGAAGCCCCGATCGGCGGTCCCGCAGCTGACCACTAAGGTTTGAAATGACTTCTGCGTTGTCCTCGACCCGATTGCCTTGCGGCAATCGGGTTCTTGATTTGGCCCATACACATGTCATGGGCATTCTGAATGTAACCCCCGATTCCTTTTCCGATGGCGGCCGCTTCAGCCAGCTTGACGCAGCTTTGCGCCATGCCGAGGCGATGGCGGCGGCTGGTGCGACGCTGATCGACGTGGGAGGGGAGTCCACCCGTCCAGGTGCCCGCGTTGTCTCTCCTCTGGAGGAGCTTGAGCGGGTTGCGCCTATTGTCGAGAGAATGGCTCGAGAGCTGGATGTGATCATCTCGGTGGATACCTCGACGCCGGCCGTGATGCGCGAAACCGCACGCCTTGGTGCTGGCTTGATCAATGATGTGCGCTCCCTGCAGCGCGATGGCGCCCTGGATGCGGCTGCGGCCACGGGGTTGCCGGTGTGTCTGATGCATATGTTGGGCGAGCCCGGCAATATGCAGGACAGCCCGCACTATGATGATCTTGTGGGCGAGGTCTCGGGCTTTCTGGCTGATCGCATCAGTCAGTGCGCTGCGGCAGGAATTCCTGCTGACCGGATCATCCTTGATCCGGGGTTTGGCTTTGCCAAGACCCTTCAGCACAACCTGAGCCTGTTCAAGCATATGGAAGCACTGCATGCCCTTGGTCGGCCCTTGTTGGTCGGTGTTTCACGCAAGAGCATGATAGGGCTGGCGTTGAATCGCCCGGTGGGCGAGCGGTTATACGGCGGCCTGGCGCTGGCGGCGCTGGCCATGGCCAAGGGCGCGCGTATCCTGCGTGTCCATGACGTCGCTGAAACCGTGGATGTGGTACGCATGATTGCCGCTGTAGAATCGGCCGAATAAGAATGATGGAGCACTTATGACTAAAAAATACTTTGGCACCGACGGTATTCGTGGTCGGGTCGGCGAGTTTCCGATTACTCCAGATTTCATGCTCAAGCTCGGCTGGGCGGCAGGCATGGCGTTCCGCAGTATGGGCGCGTGTCGCATCCTGGTCGGTAAGGACACCCGTATTTCGGGTTACATGTTTGAGTCGGCGTTGGAGGCAGGTCTGTCCGCCGCTGGTGCGGATGTGATGCTGCTCGGGCCAATGCCGACGCCGGCGATCGCTTACCTGACGCGTACCTTTCACGCTGAAGCCGGTATTGTGATCAGTGCTTCGCATAACCCGCATGACGACAATGGCATCAAGTTTTTCTCCGGCCAGGGCACCAAGCTGCCGGACGAGATCGAGCTGATGATCGAAGAGTTGCTGGATGCGCCGATGACGGTGGTCGACTCCAGCAAGTTGGGCAAGGTTTCGCGTATCAACGATGCTTCGGGCCGCTATATCGAGTTCTGCAAAAGCAGTGTGCCGACCAGTACCAACTTTGCCGGTTTGAAGATCGTCGTCGACTGCGCGCACGGCGCGACCTACAAGGTGGCGCCGAGTGTATTCAAGGAGTTGGGGGCGGATGTGACGGTGCTGTCGGCCCAGCCCAATGGCTTGAACATCAACGAAAACTGCGGCTCCACCCATATGGAGCAACTGCAGGCCGCCGTCCTGGCCGAGCATGCCGACCTGGGTATCGCGTTCGACGGTGATGGTGATCGCGTGCTGATGGTGGACCATACAGGCACTATCGTCGACGGCGATGACCTGTTGTTCATCATTGCGCGTGATCTGCACGAGCGTAACAAGCTGCAAGGCGGTGTCGTCGGTACGCTGATGAGTAATCTGGGGCTTGAGCTGGCCCTGGCCGATCTGGGAATTCCTTTTGTTCGTGCCAACGTGGGCGACCGTTATGTGATTGCCGAGCTGCTGGAGCGTAACTGGCAGGTGGGCGGTGAAAACTCCGGGCATGTCGTGTGCTTCCAGCACACCACCACGGGTGATGCGATCATTGCCGCGTTGCAGGTTCTGCTTTCGTTGCGTCGTCGTGAAGAGAGCCTGGCCCAGGCGCGCCAAGCTTTGCGTAAATGCCCGCAAGTGCTGCTCAACGTGCGTTTTGCCGGCGGCGAAAATCCGATCGATCACCCTGCTGTCAAAGAAGCTTGTGAGCGTGTGACGCTCGCTATGGCGGGCCGTGGGCGAGTGCTGCTGCGTAAGTCCGGCACAGAGCCTCTGGTGCGTGTCATGGTCGAAGGTGACGATGAAAATCAGGTTCGCGGCCATGCCGAAGACCTGGCAAAACTGGTAACTGATGTTTGCGCCTGAATTCGGCTTGCCAGTGATGATGTGGTTGGGTAACATCTGCGCCCACTTTGACCGACGAGGTACAGCATGCGTCGCACTATGGTAGCTGGTAACTGGAAGATGCACGGTACCCGCGCCAGTGTCGCTGAGCTGATCAATGGCCTTCGTCACCTGGCTTTGCCTAGCGGTGTCGATATCGCGGTTTTTCCGCCTTGCTTGCATATCACCCAAGTGGTTGATGGCTTGAAAGGCAAGTCGATTCAAGTCGGTGCGCAGAATTCTGCGGTGGAAGCGATGCAGGGTGCGTTGACCGGTGAGATTGCGCCGAGTCAGTTGGTTGATGCGGGTTGTTCCTATGTGCTGGTTGGGCACTCCGAACGCCGTCAGATGATGGGCGAACGTGATGGGACGCTCAATCGCAAGTTTGCAGCAGCACAGGCTTGTGGCCTGATTCCAGTGTTGTGCATAGGGGAGACCCTGGAGCAGCGTGAGTCGGGCAAGACTCTTGAGGTTGTCTCGCGTCAGCTGGGCAGCATCATCGAGGAGCTGGGTGTAGGTGCTTTTGCGAAAGCAGTCATTGCATACGAGCCGGTCTGGGCCATTGGCACCGGGCTGACTGCTACACCGCAACAAGCGCAGGATGTGCACGCCGCCATCCGCGCGCAGTTGGCGGCAGAGAATTCTGAGGTCGCACAAGGTGTGCGTCTTCTATACGGCGGCAGCGTGAAGGCGGCCAATGCGGTCGAACTGTTCGGCATGCCGGATATCGATGGGGGGCTCATTGGTGGAGCTTCCCTGAATGCAGATGAGTTCGGTGCGATCTGTCGCGCCGCGGGAAACTGAAAAAATGCTGGAAACAGTCGTAGTCGTTTTTCATCTGTTGGCTGCCCTGGGCGTAGTTGCCCTGGTTTTGTTGCAACAGGGTAAAGGTGCGGATGCTGGTGCGTCTTTCGGTGCAGGTGCTTCAAATACTGTGTTCGGAAGCCAAGGTTCCTCTACCTTTCTTAGTAAGTTTACTGCTATACTTGCCGCCGGTTTCTTCATAACCAGCTTGGGGTTAGGTTACTTTGCTAAAGAGAAGGCTCATGTGCTGACTCAAGTAGGTTTGCCAAACCCAGCGGTGCTGGAAGTACCAAAAGCAAAACCGGCTTCTGATGATGTCCCGGTGCTTCAAGAGCAAAAGTCGGCTACTCCAGCGACTGACGTACCTCCAGCTCAAGAGCAGAAGTAAGAAGGGTTGTAAACGCTGTATTGCCGAGGTGGTGGAATTGGTAGACACGCAACCTTGAGGTGGTTGTGCCCATAGGGTGTAGGGGTTCGAGTCCCCTTCTCGGTACCAATTAGTCAGGAGAGCCCGCAATTGCGGGCTTTCTTGCAGGTGGAAGGTTACATTGACCCTGCAAGGGATCGGTCGTATACTTCCGCCCCAGCTTTGTCGCGGGGTGGAGCAGTCTGGTAGCTCGTCGGGCTCATAACCCGAAGGTCGTCGGTTCAAATCCGGCCCCCGCAACCAGTTTTAGCGGAGCCCCTTTTAAGGGGCTTTTTGTTAGCTGGACACTTTCAACGCCGCTGTTCGACGGCGTTTCAAGGATGGGCGTTTCGCCCATTTTTTTATTTTGCACAGCATGCACATACATGCACGAGGGGGTTCAGGTGTCGAGCAAGCTAGAAGAGTTGCAGGCCTTGTTGGCCCCGGTGGTCGTGGCCCTAGGCTATGAATGCTGGGGTATTGAGTTTTCGGCTCAAGGTCGCCACTCAATGTTGCGCGTTTATATCGATAAAGAGGGCGGCGTGCTGGTGGACGATTGCGCCATTGTCAGCCGTCAGATCAGCGGTGTGCTGGATGTTGAAGATCCAATCTCCGTTGAATACACCCTCGAAGTTTCCTCGCCAGGCATGGAACGCCCACTGTTCACTATTGATCAGTTTGCAAAATTTGCCGGTGAACAAGTGAAGATCAAGCTGCGATCTCCCTTTGAAGGGCGGCGCAACTTTCAGGGCCTTCTGCGCGGTGTAGAAGAACAGGATGTCGTGGTGCAGGTAGAAGACCATGAGTTCCTGTTGCCGATCGATATGATCGACAAGGCCAATATTATTCCCAGTTTTGACTGAGACGCGGATCCCGCGGATCCAATGGCTTGCGAAAGGCGAGGCGTACGATGAGCAAAGAAGTACTGCTGGTTGTTGAGTCGGTATCCAATGAAAAGGGCGTACCGGCAAGCGTGATTTTTGAAGCGCTGGAGCTGGCCCTGGCCACTGCTACCAAAAAGCGTTTTGAAGACGAAGTTGATCTGCGTGTGGAAATCAACCGCCACACCGGTGCCTATGAGACGTTCCGTCGCTGGACGGTCGTCGAAGAAAACGATCTTGATGATCCGGCCATCGAAACCTGGCCAAGCAAGGTTGCGCAAACGCACCCGGGCGCCAGCGTGGGTGATGTCGTCGAAGAAAAGATCGAGTCGATCGAATTCGGCCGCATTGCTGCACAGACCGCCAAGCAGGTCATCGTGCAAAAGGTTCGCGAAGCCGAGCGTGCCCAAGTCGTTGACGCCTATCGCGAGCGCTTGGGTGAAATCATCTCCGGTACCGTGAAGAAGGTCACCCGCGACAACGTGATCGTTGACCTTGGCAACAACGCCGAAGCGTTGCTGGCCCGCGAAGACATCATCTCCCGTGAGACCTTCCGTGTCGGCGTGCGTCTGCGCGCGCTGCTCAAGGAAATCCGCACCGAAAATCGCGGCCCTCAGCTGATCCTGTCGCGTACCGCGCCGGAAATGCTGATCGAGCTGTTCCGTATCGAAGTGCCGGAAATCGCCGAAGGCCTGATCGAAGTCATGGCAGCGTCCCGCGACCCGGGCTCTCGCGCCAAGATCGCTGTGCGCTCCAAAGACAAACGCATCGACCCGCAAGGCGCGTGCATCGGTATGCGCGGCTCGCGTGTCCAGGCCGTGTCGGGTGAGTTGGGTGGCGAGCGTGTCGATATCGTGCTGTGGGACGATAACCCGGCGCAGTTCGTGATCAACGCGATGTCGCCGGCTGAAGTGGCGGCAATCATCGTTGACGAGGATGCCCATGCCATGGACATCGCCGTCGGCGCAGACAACCTGGCTCAAGCCATTGGTCGTGGTGGTCAGAACGTGCGTCTGGCTAGCCAACTGACCGGCTGGACCCTGAACGTGATGACCGAATCGGACATCCAGGCTAAGCAGCAAGCTGAAACCGGCGACATCCTGCGCAACTTCATCGACGAGTTGGAAGTCGACGAAGAGTTGGCACAGGTGCTGGTAGATGAAGGTTTCACCAGCCTGGAAGAGATTGCCTACGTACCGTTGGAAGAAATGCTCAACATCGACGGCTTTGACGAAGACATCGTCAACGAGCTTCGCGCTCGTGCCAAGGATCGTTTGTTGACTAAAGCCATCGCTACTGAGGAAAAGCTGGCAGACGCCCATCCGGCCGAAGACCTGCTCTCGCTTGAGGGTATGGACAAGGATTTGGCGATGGAACTGGCGGTGCGCGGCGTAATTACCCGCGAAGACCTGGCCGAGCAGTCTATTGACGACCTGCTCGACATCGACGGCATTGACGATGATCGTGCCGGCAAGTTGATCATGGCCGCCCGAGCCCATTGGTTCGAGTAATTAGGCGCGGCCTGAGGAGAGAAGTGCATGACGCAAGTCACGGTGAAACAACTGGCCGATGAGGTCAAAACACCGGTAGAGCGCCTGTTGCAGCAGATGCGTGAGGCAGGTCTGCCGCACACCGCCGCCGATGAAGGTGTGAGCGACAGTGAGAAGCAGTCTTTGCTGACTCACTTGAAGAGCAGCCACAAGGCGAAAGTGGAAGAACCGCGCAAGATTACATTGCAGCGCAAAACCACCAGCACCCTGCGGGTTGCTGGTAGCAAGAGCATCAGCGTTGAAGTACGCAAGAAGAAAGTCTTCGTACAGCGCAGCCCGGAAGAAATCGAAGCCGAGCGCAAACGCGAACTGGATGAGCGTCGCGCAGTAGAAAATGCTGCCCGTCAGAAGGCTGAAGAAGAAGCCAAGCGTCGCGCCGAAGAAGAAGCGCGTCGCCAGCCTGCTGCTGCGCAACCTGCCGTCACCGAAGCAGTTGCTGCTCCTGCCGTTGCCGCGCCTGTCGAGCCTGTGCGTGAAGCCGCTCCGGTTGCCCCTGCTCCGGCACCTGCTGCCGACCGCAAGCGCGACGAGCCGCGTCGTCCGGACAAACCACGTGCCGACGATAACAACCGTCGCGGCGGTGGTGGCGATGGCGAGCGTAAAAACGCTCCGCATCGTGCCTCGGTCAAAGAGAAAGCACCTGCTCCACGCGTTGCCCCACGTACTACCGACGAAGAAAGCGATGGCTTCCGTCGTGGTGGTCGCGGCAAGGCCAAGCTGAAGAAGCGCAACGCCCACGGTTTCCAGAGCCCGACCGGCCCTGTCGTGCGTGAAGTGAAGATCGGCGAGACCATCACTGTGGGCGACCTCGCCCAGCAGATGTCGGTCAAGGCTGCTGAAATCATCAAGTTCATGTTCAAGCTGGGTACACCGGCCACCATCAACCAGGTACTGGATCAGGAAACTGCCCAGCTTGTGGCTGAAGAGTTGGGCCACAAAGTGACCCTGGTCAGTGACACCGCCCTGGAAGATTCCTTGGCTGAGTCCCTGAAGTTTGAAGGTGAGGCGGTCTCCCGTGCACCGGTTGTGACCGTAATGGGGCACGTTGACCACGGTAAGACTTCCCTGCTCGACTACATCCGTCGTGCCAAGGTTGCTGCTGGCGAAGCCGGTGGTATCACCCAGCACATCGGCGCATACCACGTTGAAACCGACCGTGGCATGGTGACGTTCCTCGATACCCCGGGTCACGCTGCGTTTACCGCCATGCGTGCCCGTGGTGCCAAGGCGACCGACATCGTGATCCTGGTGGTTGCAGCGGACGACGGCGTGATGCCGCAAACCATCGAGGCTGTCCAGCACGCTCAGGCGGCTGGCGTTCCTCTGGTGGTTGCAGTGAACAAGATCGACAAGCCGGGTGCCGACCTCGATCGCATCCGCAGCGAACTGTCGGTTCACGGCGTGACATCGGAAGATTGGGGTGGCGACACGCCTTTCGTACCCGTCTCGGCGAAGATGGGTACCGGCGTTGACGAACTGCTCGAAGCTGTTTTGCTGCAGGCTGAAGTGCTGGAACTGACCGCCACCCCATCGGCCCCAGGTCGTGGTGTCGTGGTTGAGTCCCGTCTCGACAAGGGCCGTGGCCCGGTTGCGACCGTTCTGGTTCAAGACGGTACCCTGCGCCAAGGCGACATGGTGCTGGTCGGTTCGAACTACGGCCGTGTACGTGCGATGCTCGACGAGAACGGCAAGCCTATCAAGGAAGCTGGTCCTGCGATTCCGGTCGAGATTCTCGGCCTGGACGGTACGCCGGACGCTGGCGACGAGATGAGTGTGGTGGCCGACGAGAAGAAGGCCCGTGAAGTTGCTCTGTTCCGTCAAGGCAAGTTCCGTGAGGTCAAGCTGGCCCGTGCTCACGCCGGCAAGCTGGAAAACATCTTCGAGTCCATGGGCCAGGAAGAGAAGAAGACGCTTAATATCGTCCTCAAGTCCGACGTTCGTGGTTCTCTGGAGGCGTTGCAAGGCGCCCTGAATGGCCTGGGTAACGACGAAGTGCAAGTGCGCGTGGTCGGTGGCGGTGTCGGTGGTATCACCGAGTCCGACGCCAACCTGGCATTGGCTTCCAATGCTGTACTGTTCGGCTTCAACGTGCGTGCCGATGCCGGCGCTCGCAAGATCGTCGAGCAGGAAGGTCTGGACATGCGTTACTACAACGTCATCTACGACATCATCGAAGACGTCAAGAAAGCCCTCACCGGCATGCTTGGCAGCGACGTCCGGGAGAACATCCTGGGTATCGCCGAAGTACGTGACGTGTTCCGTTCGCCGAAGTTCGGTGCGATTGCCGGCTGCATGGTGACCGAAGGTACCGTGTACCGTAACCGTCCGATCCGCGTACTGCGTGAAGACATCGTTATCTTCGAAGGCGAGCTGGAATCCCTGCGCCGCTTCAAGGATGACGCGTCCGAAGTGCGTAACGGCATGGAGTGCGGTATCGGCGTCAAGAGCTACAACGACGTCAAGGTCGGTGACAAGATCGAAGTCTTCGAGAAGGTTCAGGTTGCTCGCAGCCTCTGACTCACGGACTTCAAGGGCCACAGCGCGTGTGGGCATGTACATGCCCTGCGCGGTGTCCGGACTCTAAACGCAACGCCCGGTCTGGCTTTTGTCAGGCCGGGCGTTTGCCGCTTTCAGACCCCACGGCTTTCGCCGTGTGGCAGTAACAGGTAACAAGACATGGCAAAAGAATACAGCCGTACCCAGCGTATCGGCGATCAGATGCAGCGTGAGCTGGCACAGTTGATTCGTCGTGAAGTCAAAGACCCGCGCGTCGGCCTGGTCACCATCACCGCTGTTGACGTCAGCCGCGATGTGGGCCACGCCAAGATCTTCATCACCGTGATGGGCCAGGAAAACGGCGATGACATCGCCCAGACCATCAAAGTGCTCAACTCGGCAGCAGGTTTCCTGCGCATGCAACTGGCCCGTGAGATGAAGCTGCGCAGCGTTCCGCAGTTGCATTTCCACTACGACGAAAGCGTTGCGCGTGGCGCACACCTGTCTGCGTTGATCGAGCGCGCGGTGGCTGAAGACAGCCAGCATGCGCCAGCACCTGAAGACGCCAAGGAGTAAGCGGTGGCTCAGGTCAAACGTATCCGTCGTAACGTCAGCGGTATCATCCTGCTGGACAAGCCGCTGGGCTTTACCTCCAACGCGGCCTTGCAAAAGGTCCGCTGGCTGCTCAACGCCGAGAAGGCCGGGCACACCGGCAGTCTCGATCCTCTGGCCACCGGTGTGTTGCCGTTGTGCTTTGGCGAGGCAACCAAGTTCTCCCAATATTTGCTCGACTCCGACAAGGGTTACGAAACCCTGATGCAACTGGGCAAGACCACCACCACGGCCGATGCCGAAGGTGAGGTTTTGCAGGTGCGTGACGTGACCGTTGGTCGAGTTGATATTGAGGCTGCCTTACCCGGTTTTCGTGGAGAAATCAGCCAGATACCGCCGATGTACTCGGCGCTCAAGCGGGATGGGCAGCCTCTTTACAAGTTGGCGCGTGCGGGCGAAGTAGTGGAGCGTGAACCACGTTCTGTTACTATTGCGCGCTTGGAATTGCTCGCCTGCGAAGGCGACACCGCCCGCTTGGCCGTGGACTGCAGCAAAGGCACCTATATTCGTACCCTGGTGGAAGATATTGGTGAAAAGCTCGGTTGCGGCGCGTACGTTGCAGAACTGCGACGCACCCAGGCCGGACCTTTCAGTCTGGCCCAGACGGTCACACTGGAAGAGTTGGAAGCGGTACATGCCGAAGGCGGCAATGAAGCAGTCGATCGCTTCCTGATGCCATCGGACAGCGGTTTGCAGGATTGGCCCTTGCTGCACTTCTCGGAGCACAGCGCGTTCTACTGGCTCAATGGCCAGCCGGTACGTGCCCCGGATGCACCGAAGTTCGGCATGGTGCGGGTACAGGATCACAATGGTCGCTTCATCGGGATCGGTGAAGTGAGCGAAGACGGGCGCATCGCGCCACGTCGACTGATTCGGTCAGAATGACCGAACGAGGGTGGCTGTTAACAGGCACGGTCACTTCCTCATTTTTAGATACAGGGATTTGTCCCTGGCCTGTTGAGACCGCCCCTTGGGGGGTCTCCTGAAAGAAGGATTGCCTCATGGCTCTCGACGTTCAAGAAAAAGCACAAATCGTTGCTGACTACCAGCAGGCTGTTGGTGACACTGGTTCGCCAGAAGTGCAAGTTGCACTGCTGACCCACAACATCAACAAGCTGCAAGGTCACTTCAAGGCCAACGGTAAAGATCACCACTCCCGTCGTGGTCTGATCCGCATGGTAAACCAGCGTCGTAAGCTGCTGGACTACCTGAAAGGCAAGGATCTGGGTCGTTATCAGACTCTGATCGGTCGCCTGGGTCTGCGTCGCTAATAAGCGATTGCGCTAGAGGTTGGTTGTCTGCCGTGCGTCAGTGGGATTTCCGCTGGCGCATGGTAGGCTCCCAGCCTCAAGTTTTATCTGGACACACGTTTTACCCCTGGACGAGCGTTGGGCCGACTCCCGACATTGCCCAAGAATTTCGCAAGAAGACAAGTTCCCCCAAGAGCCACAAAGAAGGTAGGACACCGTGAACCCGGTTATCAAAAAATTCCAGTTCGGTCAGTCGACCGTTACCCTCGAGACAGGCCGTATTGCCCGTCAAGCCTCCGGCGCAGTGCTGGTTACCGTTGACGATGACGTCACCGTTCTGGTGACCGTTGTTGGCGCCAAGACCGCTGACCCAAGCAAAGGCTTCTTCCCACTGTCCGTTCACTACCAGGAAAAGACTTACGCTGCCGGTAAGATCCCTGGCGGTTTCTTCAAGCGCGAAGGCCGTCCTTCCGAGAAGGAAACCCTGACTTCCCGACTGATCGACCGTCCGATCCGTCCGCTGTTCCCAGAAGGCTTCATGAACGAAGTGCAGGTTGTCTGCACCGTGGTTTCCACCAGCAAGAAGACCGATCCGGACATCGCTGCGATGATCGGTACCTCGGCTGCACTGGCCATCTCCGGCATTCCTTTCGATGGCCCGATCGGCGCTGCCCGCGTTGCGTTCCATGAAAGCACCGGTTACCTGCTGAACCCGACTTACGAACAACTGGCCGCTTCCAGCCTGGACATGGTCGTTGCCGGTACCGAAGAAGCCGTACTGATGGTGGAATCGGAAGCCAAAGAGCTGACCGAAGACCAGATGCTGGGCGCTGTACTGTTCGCCCACGACGAATTCCAGTCGGTCATCAAGGCTGTCAAAGAGCTGGCCGCTGAAGCTGCCAAGCCAACCTGGACCTGGGCTCCACAAGCTGAAGCCACCGAACTGCTGGGCGCTATCCGCTCCGAGTTCGGCGCTGCCATCTCCGAGGCCTACACCATCACCGTCAAGGCCGACCGTTACGCGCGCCTGGGCGAGCTGAAGGATCAGGTTGTAGCCAAGCTGTCCGGTGAAGAAGGCCAGCCTTCCGCCGGTGACGTCAAAGCTGCATTCGGTGAAATCGAATACCGCACCGTTCGCGAAAACATCGTCAACGGCAAGCCGCGTATCGACGGTCGCGACACCCGCACTGTGCGCCCGCTGAACATCGAAGTCGGCGTTCTGCCGAAAACCCACGGTTCGGCACTGTTCACCCGTGGCGAAACCCAGGCCCTGGTCGTTGCGACCCTGGGTACTGCCCGTGACGCCCAACTGCTGGACACCTTGGAAGGCGAGAAAAAAGACCCCTTCATGCTGCACTACAACTTCCCTCCGTTCTCGGTGGGCGAGTGTGGTCGTATGGGCGGTGCGGGTCGTCGCGAAATCGGTCACGGCCGCCTGGCTCGTCGTTCGGTTCAGGCCATGCTGCCGGCGGCTGATGTGTTCCCTTACACCATTCGTGTCGTATCGGAAATCACCGAGTCCAACGGTTCCAGTTCCATGGCTTCGGTCTGCGGTGCTTCCCTGGCACTGATGGACGCCGGTGTACCGATGAAGGCGCCGGTGGCTGGTATCGCCATGGGCCTGGTGAAAGAAGGCGAGAAATTCGCGGTTCTGACCGACATTCTGGGTGACGAAGACCACCTGGGCGACATGGACTTCAAGGTAGCCGGTACCGCCAAAGGCGTGACCGCGCTGCAGATGGACATCAAGATCAAAGGCATCACCGAAGAAATCATGGAGATCGCCCTGGGCCAAGCCCTGGAAGCTCGCCTGAACATCCTCGGTCAGATGAACCAGATCATTGGTCAATCGCGTACCGAACTGTCGGCCAACGCTCCGACCATGATCGCGATGAAGATCGACACCGACAAGATCCGTGACGTCATCGGTAAAGGCGGCGCGACCATCCGTGCCATCTGTGAAGAGACCAAGGCTTCGATCGACATCGAAGACGACGGCTCGATCAAGATCTTCGGCGAAACCAAAGAAGCCGCAGAAGCTGCGCGTCAGCGCGTTCTGGGCATCACTGCCGAAGCCGAGATCGGCAAGATCTACGTTGGCAAGGTTGAGCGCATCGTCGACTTCGGCGCGTTCGTGAACATCCTGCCGGGCAAGGACGGTCTGGTTCACATCTCCATGCTGAGCGATGCTCGTGTTGAGAAAGTGACCGACATCCTGAAAGAAGGCCAGGAAGTGGAAGTGCTGGTACTGGACGTGGACAACCGCGGTCGTATCAAGCTGTCCATCAAGGACGTAGCAGCAGCCAAGGCGTCGGGCGTTTAATCACTCCCGTCTTCACGCTGAGAAAAAGGATCCTTCGGGATCCTTTTTTTATGGCGACAGGAAAGTGAAGCGAAATCAGCCGTTTACCCGGCGATAAAAACTGCAAGTTGCATGCAGGCAGGATGGCTTTCATGCAAGTTGCACGATTCTGAAAAATGCATAAATTTTTAACTTGTTGATTTAAAACAGTTTTATGGGTCGGTAAGACTTGGCACAGCGCCTGCAACATTAAGAGTAACCCTGCAGCATCAATCAAGTAGTCACGCTGCAGACTTTCGAAAAAACAGGAGTTACTCGTATGAAGAAGTTCGCTATCGCTGCTGCAACTGCCACCGCGCTGACCCTGACCATGGCTAACGTTGCGTTCGCCCAGACTTCACAGGCTCCAATGGTTGTCGCCGCGGGTGAAGTGACCAAGGCCAAGGAAGCGACCTCCGACACCTGGATCACCACCAAAGTGAAAAGTGACCTGGTTACCGAGAAAGGCATTCCTGGCACCGACATCAAAGTCGAAACCAACAAAGGCGTAGTGTCCCTGTCTTCGACCGTAGCCATTACCGAAGCACAGAAAACCACCGCGGTGAACATCACCAAGAAAATCAAAGGCGTTAAAGCTGTATCGGCCGATGGTCTGAAAGCAGAGTAACGCAGCATTTTCGTTTGAACTGAATAGCGGCGGCTAAGGGTGAGCTAGATATCCACCCAATGCACCTCTGGAGTTCATGCGACCGACCACAAGGATGTGGTCATTACAGGCCCCGGCACTTGTGTCGGGGCCTGTTCTATTTCAGGGCGCATAAAATCGTCATCGTGGCCAGAATTCAATGTGGGAGCGGGCTTGCCCGCGAAGGCGTGGTGTCAGCTGACGGATTGGTCGACTGATTCACCGCATTCGCGGGCAAGCCCGCTCCCACATTTGGATTTGTGTTGTTATTCGGCGTCCAGATGCATGGGTGTGACGACCCGGCCATCCTTCTCGGCCTGACCCAGGTTCGCGTCAATGAAGTACACCCGGTCATCTTCCAACTGACCTTTGTCCACCAGATAGTCCTTGATCGTGCTTGCGCGGTCCTGGCCCAGTTGGCGCAGCAGGACGTCACTGGAGCTCCAGAACTTGATCACGCCTTCACGCAGCTTCGCAGAGCGCTCGTCGTAGCTCAGATCCTTCCACTCGGCAGGCGGCTGCTGCTTCAGACGAGTACGATAGATGCCTTCCAGCAGCGGCGCTTTCTCTTTCTCCGGTACGACCAGCAGCGATGCCTGGGCCGGGACTTTGTCGCCACGGCGTTGCAGGATCTTGTAGTAGTTGTACTGGTATTCACGCTCCAGGCGTTGTGCTGCCAGAAATGGACCGTCGCTGCTGGCGGCGGCGGTGCCTTCAATTTCCAGGCGTAGGGCCGGACGTTCTTTCAATGCCTTGGCCAGGCTGTTCAAGGCGCCTTCGGCATCCTTGCTCAAATCGCTGGAGCCGGCGGCGAAAGACACATTCCCCAGGTCTTCCGCGCCACCGCCACTGATCAGCCCACCAATGAACTTGAAGGGCGCGGTGGCCGCGCGTACCACCAGGTTGCGCAGGGTTTGCCACACAATCGGCATCACGCTGAATTGCGGGTTGTTCAGGTCACCGCTCACTGGCAGCTCGATGGAGATCTTGCCGTCAACGTCCTTCAGCAGGGCTATCGCCAGGCGAATCGGCAAGTCCACGGCATCGGCACTGTCGACTTTCTCGCCCAGCTGCAATTGTTCGACCACCACTTTGTTTTCAGCCTTCAACTGGCCCTTGGTGATCACATAGTGCAGGTCGAGGTTGAGGCGGCCCTTGCGGATACGGAACCCTGCGAACTTGCCGGAGTAGGGCGTCAGGGTGGTCAGTTCGACGCGTTTGAAGCTGGTGGCGATATCCAGCGCGGCCATCGGATCGAACGGGTTCACGCTGCCCTTGATGGTGACCGGCGCATAACGGTCCACCTTGCCCTTGATGTCGACGCTGGCCGGTTTGGCCTGGCGGCTGTCGATGGTACCGATCTGCCCGTTGAGCTGTTGAATCGCCGTCGCAAAGTTGGGCGTGAGGCTGAAGTCGGCAAAGTTGGCCGAACCGTCGTTGATCGCAATCTGGCCGATGCGGATGCCCAGTGGTTTTTCCTTGCTCGCCGATTTGCTCGCCGACTTGGCACCGCTGTCGGCGGGTTGCGGGATCAGCAAGTCATCGACGTTGGTGGTGTGGTCGTCGTTGATCATGAAGCGCGCATAGGGTTGCAGCAGGTTGACCTTGTCGATCGACAGGCTCTCGCCGTGCTGGTAATTCAAGCCTTCGACCACCAGGCGCTGCCATTTGACGAAGTCACGGGTCTTGAGGGTATCCAGGGTGTGCAGCTGGTCCACCTGGGCCCGGCCAGTCACTTGCAGTGCCAGGGGCTCGGTACTTTTCAGGTTCACATCCAGGTTGCTGCCCAGCATGCCGCTGCGCAGTTCAAGGCGAATGAACGGGCTGATATAGGACTGAGCGACCCGCAGGTCTAGGTCCTGAGTATTCACTTTCAGCTTGGCACTGACCGGGTTGAGATTGACCTCGCCGGTTGCCTGGATCTTGCCCTGCTTGCCCAGGCCGCTATCGACTTTCAAGGTGAAGGGGCTCTGGTTGAGGCTATCGAAGTTCTGCACGTCGATGTTCAGCGGGCCCAACTCCAGTGCGACCGCCGGCTTGGCCTGTCGGTCCGCCAGATGCACCTGGTAATTGCGCAGTTGCACGTCCTTGAGCAGTACTTGCCAGGGTTTGGCAGGGGCCTTGGGTTCGGCCTTGGGCGAGTCGGCGGTGGCCGGCGCAGTGGCGGGTTCGGGTTTCCGGTCCGGCTTGCTCGGTTGGCCGGCAAACAGTTTCTGCCAATCCAACTGGCCATCCGCCTCACGCGCGGCCCAGGTTTCCAGCTTGTTGCTACGGATTTTGCCGACCATCACTTGCTGCTTGGCCAGGTCTATCGTCGTTTCGCTGACGTCCAGGCGCTCCAGGCGCACCAACGGGCGGCCATCCGGCGCCTTGATGGCGAAGGGAGCAATGCTGGCGCTGGTGTCGGTCAGGTTCAGCGCGGTCTCTTTGGCCAGGCTGAATTTATAAGCCGTACTGAAGTTGAGCACACCGTCTTCAAGCACCAGTGGCAGGGCGTCGCGCACGTAGGGCCACCAGGCTTTCATCTTGCCATCGGTGACTTTCAGCGTGCCTTCGGAGGTGATCGGCACCAGGCTGAAGTTACCTTTCCAGTCGATTTGCCCGCCTTCCGGCCCGGCGGCGACCAAGGTCATATCGGCATTGTCTTCGGGCAAGGTGCTGAGGTTCTTCAGCTCGAAGTCGAGTTTGTCGTAAAGGAATTCGATGGGCTCGCTGGGGCGCAAGTCTTCAAAGTGCACATAACCGCTGGCCAGCTTGATGCTATCGATGCGCAGCGGGAAGGGTTTGGCGTCGGGATCGGCCGGGGTCGGCTCGCTGGGCGGGAGTTTGAACAGTTGCGCCAGGTTCAGCTGGCCGGACTTGTCGAACAGCACTTCGGTCTTGGGTTTGTCCAGTTGCACATCTGCCAAGTGCAGGGCACGGGTCCACAGGCTATCGAGTTGCAGGTTGGCATAGAGGCGCTCAAAGCCCAGTTGTTCCTTGCCCGGCTCGCCGATTTTCAGGCCCCACAGGGTCAGTTCCAGGCTGAACGGGTTGAGTTCGATCCGTTCGATGCGCGCCGGCACCGTGGCGTAGTTGGCCAGTTGTTGGTTGGCAATGCGAAGGGCGATGCCAGGGAGAATCAGGAAGCCCAGCAGGCTGTACAAGGCAAGGGCGGTCAGCAAGGCGCCAGCGGCGCGAATCAATCCTTTGGGCATGGGGCGGCGCCATCTATGTCAAACAAGAATGCCTTGGAGTATGGCACGGCTTTTCGGTTCCGAAGAGTCGGGCCTTTGGGAAACATCCTACAGTTGCAGTATCAGCGTCTTCAGGGGGGGCTGATGATCGTGGGAGGGGAAATCCGCGCCCGGCGTCATGATGCTCCAGTCCCGTACCGGACGGCCGGCTTTTTCCGCGCAGCGCAGCACCTGGTCGCGCCAATCGTCCATGCCGACCTTTGCCAGATTGTTGCAGCAGATCAACACGCCGTTGTCTGCGGTCGCCAGAAGGGCTGGCTTGAGCAGGCTCTGGTAGTCGCGCAGCAAGTCGACGGTGCCGAACGCACTCTTGGCCCAGGCCGGCGGGTCCAGCAGGACCAGGTCATATTGACGTTGCTCCAGGCGTGGATAGCTCGGCAGTTTTTGCCCGCGACGCTGGGTAATCGGCAAGCCGGCCAATTGGCGGATGGCCGGGAAGTAATCGGATTGCACAAAGTGCATCTCGGGCAATTGCGGGTTCAGGGCGCCGTTCTCGCGCCCGACCGCCAGGTTACCCTCGGCGAAGTCCAGGTTGCATACCTCGCGGGCCCCGCCGGCGGCGGCGCTCAAGCCCACGCCGCAGGTGTAGGCGAACAGGTTGAGCACACTTTTGCCGGCACTGTGGTCCTTGACCCAGCCCCGGGTATTGCGCAGGTCCAGGAACAGCAACGGGTCCTGCCCGGCATGGCGCCCGCGTACGCGGTAGTTGAGACCCCACTCGTGGCCGATCAGGTCCTCCAGCGCAGACGGTTCAGCTTTGTATACCGTGTCCTCACGGTCGATCCGCGAGTTGCCACGGGAGCGGTCGTTGTACACCAGCCGCAATTCCAGGCCCATGTACTGGCTGACTTGCTGGTGCAAGTCCAGCAGATCTTCGGTTTGCAACGACTGGTGAAAGCTCTGCACCAGCAATTGCGGGCCGTAGCGGTCGATGGTCAGGCCGCCGGCCCCTTCCTGGCTGCCGTGGAACAGGCGATAACAGTCGGTGCCCTGGGCGTGCAACTCGTTGATCAGGTCTTGGCGATGATCGAGGGCGGCGCGCAGCGCCTGATTCAAGGAGGACATGGAGCGTGTTTTGCTCTGGATAAAGATGGGCGCGGAGTTTAGCAGCTATGGGCGGCGGCCTACATCAGGCCGGCCGCCCTCTGCGTCTTATCGATTCAGGCGCTTGTCGATAAGCCCCTCTACCACGCTGGGGTCGGCCAGGGTCGAGGTGTCGCCCAGGCTGTCCAGTTCATTGCAGGCGATCTTGCGCAGAATCCGCCGCATGATCTTTCCGGAGCGGGTTTTCGGCAGGGCCGGTGCCCACTGGATCAGCTCCGGCTTGGCAAAGCTGCCGATTTCCTTGCTGACCAGATCCAGCAAGTGTTTTTTCAGCTCTTCGCTGGGTTCCACACCGTTCATGGGCGTTACAAAGGCATAGATGCCTTGTCCCTTGACGTCATGGGGATAGCCCACCACGGCGGCCTCGGCGACCAGGTCATGCAGCACCAGCGCGCTCTCCACCTCGGCGGTACCGATACGATGGCCGGACACGTTGATCACATCGTCGATACGCCCGGTGATCCAGTAATCGCCGTGTTCATCGCGCCGCGCGCCGTCACCGGTGAAGTAGTAGCCGGGGTAGGGCTTGAAGTAGGTATCGATCATGCGCTGCGGGTCGCCGTAGACACTGCGAATCTGCCCCGGCCAGCTGGCCTTGATTGCCAGCACGCCACTGCCGGCGCCGCTGAATTCCTTGCCGTGCTCATCCAGCAGCACGGGTTGTACGCCAAACATCGGCTGGGTCGCGCAGCCCGGCTTGATGCGCTGGGCGCTCACCAGGGGGCTGAGCATGATGCCGCCGGTTTCGGTCTGCCACCAGGTGTCCACGATCGGGCAGCGTTGCTCGCCCACGGCGTTGAAATACCAATCCCAGGCTTCCGGGTTGATCGGCTCACCGACGCTGCCCAGCAGACGCAAGCTGGCGCGGGAGGTGTTTGCCAGCGGCGCCTGGCCTTCACGCATCAGGGCCCGCAGGGCGGTAGGGGCGGTGTAGAAGATGTTCACCTGATGTTTGTCGATCACCTGCCAGAAGCGCGAACTGTCCGGATAGCTCGGGACCCCTTCGAACATCAGTGACGTGGCGCCATTGGCCAGCGGGCCGTACACGATATAGCTGTGGCCGGTGACCCAGCCCACGTCGGCCGTGCACCAGAACACTTCGCCGTCGCGGTAGTCGAGCACGTATTTGAAGGTCATCGCCGCCTGCAGCAGGTAACCGCCAGTGGTGTGCAGTACGCCCTTGGGTTTGCCGGTGCTGCCGGAGGTATAGAGGATGAACAGCGGATCCTCGGCGTCCATCGGCTCGGGCGGGCAATCATCGCTGGCTGCGTCCAGCGCTTGCTGGTACTTGAGGTCACGGCCTTCGCTCCAGTTCACGCTCGCGCCGGTGCGCTCCACCACCAGCACGGTACTGACATTCGGGCAACTGGCGAGGGCCTTGTCGACGTTCTGCTTCAGCGCTACCGGCTTACCGCCGCGCACGCCTTCATCGGCAGTGATCACCGTGCGGCAGTCGGCATCCAGGATGCGGTCACGCAGCGCATCCGGCGAGAAGCCCCCAAACACCACCGAATGCACGGCGCCGATTCGTGTGCAGGCCAGCATGGCGTAGGCGGCCTCCGGGATCATCGGCATGTAGATGCACACCCGGTCGCCTTTCTTCACGCCACGGCTTTTCAACACATTGGCCAGGCGACTGACGTTTTGATGCAGTTGGCGGTAAGTGATTTTGGAAGACTTTGTCGGATCGTCGCCCTCCCAGATGAAGGCCGGTTGATCAGCGCGTTGCGCCAGGTGGCGGTCGATGCAGTTGTAGCTGACGTTCAGTTGCCCGCCCGCAAACCATTGTGCCGCGCCGGTCTTGATGTCCGAGTGCTGAACGGTGTGCCAGGGTTTGATCCAGTCGAGAAAGCCTTTGGCCTGTTCGCCCCAGAAGGTGTCGGGCTGTTCGATGGATTGGCGGTAGAGGCGCTGGTAGTCCTCTTGACTGAGTTGCGCAGCCCGGCGGACGGCATCGGCGGTGGGGAACGTGCTGATATCGAACATGAGCGATCCTTATTCTTGTTTTTGCGACAAGCGATAAAGATGCACCCTGTGGCGGGAGGGTTCAAGGCCAACGTCCAAACGCACGTTGGCCTTGAGGGACCGGCATCAGCCGCGATGACGACCGCGGAAGTAGTTGATCAGGCCCTGGGTCGAGGCATCTTCGGCTGAAGTTTCCTCGGCGCCGGTCAAGCGGTTGTAGACGCCCTTGCCCAGTTCCTTGCCCAATTCCACGCCCCATTGGTCGAAGGCGTTGATGCCCCAGATCACGCTCTGCACGAACACTTTGTGTTCATACATGGCCACCAGTGCGCCCAGGCGACGCGGGCTGATGCGCTCGACCACCAAGGTGTTGCTCGGGCGGTTGCCCGGGATCACCTTGTGCGGTGCCAGCTTCTGTACCTCGGCTTCCGCCAGGCCTTTGTCGCGCAGCTCGGCTTCGGCTTCGCTGCGGGTCTTGCCGAGCATCAGCGCCTGGCTCTGGGACAGGCAGTTGGCGTACAGCCACTGGTGGTGGTCGGATACCGGGTTGAAGCTGACGATCGGTACGATGAAGTCGGCCGGAATCAGTTGGGTGCCCTGGTGCAGCAACTGGTGATACGCATGCTGGCCGTTGCAACCCACGCCGCCCCAGATGACCGGGCCGGTGTCGGTGGCCACGGGGGTACCGTCCTGGCGCACGCTTTTGCCGTTGGATTCCATGTCCAGCTGCTGCAAATGCTTGGTGATGTTACGCAGGTAGTGATCGTACGGCAGGATCGCGTGGCTCTGCGCGCCCCAGAAGTTGCCGTACCAAACGCCCAGCAGGCCCAGCAGCACCGGCATGTTCTGTTCGAAAGGGGCGTTCTGGAAGTGCTGGTCCATGGTGTAGGCACCGGACAGCAGCTCCTTGAAGTTGGACATGCCGATGGCCAGCGCAATAGGCAAACCGATCGCCGACCACAGCGAATAACGACCGCCGACCCAGTCCCACATCGGGAAGATGTTCTCTTCGCGGATGCCGAAGGCCACGGCCGCCGCGTTGTTGCTCGAAACGGCGATGAAGTGGCGATACAGCTCGGCTTCCGAGCCGCCCTGGGCCAGGTACCAGGCGCGGGCGGCCTGGGCGTTTTTCAGGGTTTCCAGGGTATTGAAGGATTTCGACGAGACGATGAACAACGTGGTCTCGGCGCGCAGCTTCATGGTCAGTTCGTGGAACTCGCTGCCGTCGATGTTCGCCAGGTAGTGGCAACGCACGCCTTTGTGGGCATAGGACAGCAGCGCTTCGGACACCAGCTCGGGGCCGAGGAAGGAGCCACCGATGCCGATGTTCACTACGTCGGTGATCGGTTTTTCGGTGTAGCCACGCCACAGGCCGTCGTGGATGCGGCCGACCAGGTCGGTGATCTGGTTCAGCACCTTGTGCACGTCGGGCATGATGTTCACGCCGTTGACCGACAGCTTGTCACCTACCGGGCGACGCAGGGCGGTGTGCAGGGCAGGGCGGCCTTCGGAGGAGTTGACCGGCTCGCCAGCGTACAGCGAGTTGATCGCGTCCTTGAGGCCGACTTCCTTGGCCAGGCCCACCAGCAGGTCACGGGTTTCGCTGGTGATCAGGTTTTTCGAGTAATCGAGGAAAAGTCCGCAGCTGCTCAAGGTGAACTGGGAGAAACGCTGAGGATCGGCATTGAACGCGTCGCGCATGCTGAAATCCTGCATGGCTTGGCGATGTTGATTGAGCGCTTGCCAGGCGGGCAGAGCGGTAACGTCATGAGGAGTGCGGTAGTACGCCATCGCTGCGGGTTTCCTTTTATTACGGGGACTGCCTTTAGGACACTTCAAAGCCCGGAACGTCCTGCTTTCATCAAGCGGCCGATTCCAGACAGCGCTAACCAGGAGCGCAGGGCGATTACATTAAACCTAGCGTGTCGATATGTCTTGGCTTTGTCTGCGCTGAGGCCGGTACTTTTTTATACCGGCCTCGCGAGGAGAGCAACAGGAGGGAGTCAGTCGAGGGTCAGGTGCAGGTTGTCGATAAGGCGGGTGTTGCCCAGATAAGCGGCGACCAGCACCACGATATCCCGATCGTCGGGCGTGGCGGGGCGCAGGTGGACGCCCTGGCGCACTTCGAGATAGTCCATTCGCAGGCCTGCCGCTTCGATCTGCTTGATCTGGTCGGCGCGCAACCTGGCGAAGTCGCGCTCACCGACCTTGATGGCCGTGACTATCTGGCTGAGGCTGCGGTACAGCACCGGAGCGATGGCGCGCTGCTCTTCGGTGAGATAGCCGTTGCGCGACGACAGCGCGAGACCGTCGTCGGCGCGCACGGTGGGCTCGCCGATGATCTGGATCGGCATGTTCAGGTCATGGACCATGGCGCGGATCACGGCCAGTTGCTGATAGTCCTTCTGGCCAAACACGGCCATGTCCGGCTGCACCATGTTGAACAGCTTGCTGACCACGGTGGCCACGCCCTCGAAATGCCCGGGACGGCTGGCGCCGCACAGGCCTTCGGACAATTGCGGCACGCTGACGCGGGTCTGACCCGTCATGCCACCGGGGTACATTTCTTCGACGGTCGGTGCGAACAGCAGGTTGCAGCCGGCTTGCAGCAGCTTTTCCTGATCGGCGGCGAGGGTGCGGGGGTATTTGTCCAGGTCTTCGCCGGCGCCGAACTGCAGCGGGTTGACGAAGATGCTCGCGACCACGAAGTCTGCCTGTTGCGCGGCTTTGGCCACCAGCGTGGCATGACCGCTGTGCAGGTTGCCCATGGTGGGCACGAAGCCAATGCGTTTGCCGGCACTGCGTGCGTGAGCCACGGCTGCGCGCAATTCGCGTACGGTCTTGACGGTATTCATGCGGAGAATCCGTGTTCGGCGCCGGGGAAAGTCACGCCTTTGACTTCGGCCACATAGGCACTGAGTGCGGCGTGAATGCTGTCCTGGCCGGCCATGAAGTTCTTCACGAACTTCGGCACGCGGCCACTGATCGACAGGCCGAGCATGTCATGCAGCACCAGCACCTGACCATCGGTAGCCGGGCCGGCGCCAATGCCGATCACCGGCACTTTGACCGCTTGAGTGATTTCGGCGGCCAGCTCGCTGGGCACGCACTCCAGCAGGATCATCGCCGCGCCGGCTTGTTCCAGGGCAATGGCATCGGCGCGCATCTGGCGCGCCTGGGCCTCATTGCGACCCTGTACCTTGTAGCCGCCGAGGATATTCACGGATTGCGGCGTCAGCCCCATGTGCGCGCACACGGGCACGCCTCGCTCAGCCAGCAGGCGAATCGACTCGGCGAGCCACGCGGCGCCTTCCACCTTGATCATATGGGCACCGGCCTGCATCAGCTTGCCGGCATTCTGGAACGTCTGTTCAGGGGTGGCGTAACCCATGAACGGCAAATCGGCAATGATGAAGGCGCCATCGTTGCCGCGTTTGACGCTGGCAGTGTGATAGGCGAGATCATCGGTGGTTACTGGCAGGGTGCTGTCATTCCCTTGAAGAACCATGCCCAGGGAGTCGCCCACCAACAACACTTCAACCCCGGCCTGGCAACTGGCATGGGCAAAGGTGGCGTCGTAGCAGGTCAGCATGGTGATTTTTTCACCCTTGAGCTTGAGGCTCTGCAGGGTGGTCAGGGTAATGTCTGGCATGAAAAGAGTCCTCATTCAGGCGCTTGGAACCAGCGAGTAACGCGCGTGAGTCTTCGTTTATACAGGCGCACTTTCTTCAGAGCAGTGCTTATAAGGCCTGGATTGCGCCCTTTAGCGCCGGGTTGGCGGCAGCGGGACGCCTATAGTCGTGAGGAGGACACGGGAAGTCAATTGGATGTGTTACCGCATTGTTACGCATGGGGTGTTACCCCTGTTACTGATGCGGTTCAGCTTCTGCAGGAGAGGGCGTCAAACTGAAGGGGTGCGTTCCAGGCCGACGAATGGGCATGCAGCCAGCAGCTCGCTGAGCTGTTGGCCGTCGGGTAGCTGCAAGGTGCTCGGTGCCAGCTCTGCCAGCGGGTACAGCACGAACGCGCGCAGGTGCATTTGGTAGTGAGGCACTTTGAGGCGCGGTTCATCGATCGCGCGATCGCCGAACAGCAGGATATCCAGGTCCAGGGTGCGTGGGCCCCAGCGCTCCAGGCGTTCCCGACCCTGATCGTTTTCGATGGCCTGCAGGGCATCGAGCAGTTCCAGGGGGGCGAGGCTGCTGTCCACGGCGGCGACTGCATTGGTATAACGCGGTTGGCCCGGGAGTAACGAATCGCTTTGATAGAAGGCGGACACCCCGGCGAGTGTGGTGCCGGGCAGCAACGCCAGTGCCTCGACGGCGCTGCGCAGTTGCTGATCCGGGGCAGCCAGGTTGCTGCCCATGCCGATGTAGATGCGTTCCACGTTTATTCGCCCGCAGCGCCCGAGGCGTCGACGGCGCTTTGTTTGCGCTTGGTATTGCTGCGCCGGCGTTTTTTCGGGCCTTCGCCTGCACCATCACCTTTGCTGCCCAATTCGCGAATCATTTCGCGGCGCCCGCTGTCATTGGCGTCCTGGTAGTCGGTCCACCAGTCGCCCAGGCCGTCGGTCTGCTCGCCGGCGCTTTCACGCAGCAGCAGGAAGTCGTAGCCGGCACGGAATCGCGGGTTGTCCAGCAACTGGTCGGCACGCTTGCCACTGCGACGCGGCAAGCGTTCCTGCATGTCCCAGATCTCACGGATCGGCAGCGTGAAGCGCTTGGGAATGGCAATGCGTTGGCACTGTTCGGTAATCAGCTCATGCGCGGCTTCCTGCATGGCCGGAATCGGCGGCATGCCACGGTCTTGCAGGCGCAGTACGCGTTTGGGCAGGGCTGGCCACAAGAGGGCTGCAAACAGGAACGCCGGCGTCACCGGTTTGTTCTGTTTGATGCGCAGGTCGGTGTTGATCAGTGCTTCGCTGATCAGGGTATGGGTATAAGTCGGGTTGTGTTCCAGGGCCTCGGCGCTGGCCGGAAACAGCGGGTCGAACAGTTGCAGGTCGACGAGCATTTCAAAGGTGTCAGCCGCATGGCCCGAAAGGAACAGCTTGAGTACTTCTTCGAACAGGCGCGCTGAAGGGATTTCCCGAAGCATGGGGGCCAGGTCACGAATCGGCGACGCAGTGTGTTTCTCGATGCCGAAATTCAGCTTGGCGGCAAAACGTACCGCCCGCAGCATGCGCACCGGGTCTTCCTGGTAGCGCTGTGTCGGGTCGCCGATCAGGCGGATCAGGTGGTTGCGAATATCATGTACGCCGTTGGCGTAATCGAGAATGCGTTCGCTGACCGGGTCGTAATACAGGGCGTTGATGGTGAAGTCGCGGCGCTGCGCGTCTTCTTCCAGGGTGCCGTAGACGTTGTCACGCAGGATGCGTCCGCTTTCGTTGCGGGAAGACTGGTTGGTGTCTTCCTCTTCATCGCTTTGCGGATGGCCGGCGCGGAAGGTCGCGACTTCGATGATTTCGCGACCGAAGTGGATATGCACCAGTTTGAAACGGCGACCGATAATGCGCGCGTTGCGAAACTCGGCGCGTATCTGCTCGGGCGTGGCGCTGGTGGCAACGTCGAAGTCCTTGGGTGTGATGTTGAGCAGCATGTCACGCACGCACCCGCCCACCAGATAAGCCTGGTAGCCGGCGTTCTGCAAACGTTCGACGATGTTCACTGCATAACGGCTGAATTGAGCCCGTTGCAGCGAATGCTGGCTGCTGTTGAGCACTTCAGGCGTGCTGCGTTTGTGTTGCGTACGACGCAAGGGAGAACGGAATGACTGGAACAACTTCTTCAGCATGGGATGCACTGTTTGAAGGAATGTTCGGCCATAACGAAGAATGACCGCATGATGGGCGGGGATTCTAGCATTTAGTCAGGGGATGGTGTAGGAACAAGCTACAGGCATTGCGCCATAAGCCTTTGCGCGTCAAACGCCGGAAACTACAAGGGGAGCCGAAGCTCCCCCAGAAGTAGTTGCGTGCTCTTTTTTTATTATGGTGTCGGGCTTCTTGTTTTTGTTGATCGCCCTTGTCATGAGGCTGCACCTTCATGACACTCCCAATCGGGAGTCAAGAGCAAACGGATTGCTTTGGTCGCTGTGTTGCTGATCTACGATCCAACCAGTTCAGGCTCTGCCTTAGGGCAGTTTTTGTTGTTCTCGGCCTGGTTGCGGGGCAAGCCCCAAATGCAACGCCTCTCCAAAAGAATCAGTTAGCTGCGCCTCCGCCGTGTTGTTTTTATTGTGCGTGAGTCGATTCGTCTTATTTTTATTGTCTTGTACAGAGCTTGTTATTGTTTTTGTACTAAGCATATAGCAGGGTGCGTGCCAACTTTTGCACCGGCCAACAAAACCGGGGGGTTGAGGAGGATTCAGATTTTTGGCGGACGAAAAAAAGCCGGGGTTTCGTTACCGTAAGCCCCGGCTTTTGTTACGTGAAAAATCCGCGGTAACAGTTTTTTCACATCTGAGGGTGTTACCTGTGGAGGCGTGCGCCTCAGCTCTCGCTGGCGACCCCGGTCTTGCGCCGTGGAATGCCCAGGCGCTGGCGCCGTTCCCACAGGCACTTGCGGCTCACACCCAATTTGCGCGCCAGTTCGGTCTCGGTCATATGGTCTTGATGTTCGAGGACGAAATGCTGGAAGTAGTCTTCCAGTGACAGGTCTTCCGTCGGCTCGTGGCTGGTATTGCTGGCGCCGCCCTGTTGCGGGGCCAGGCCGATGAAATCATCGTCTTCCAGATCGCCCAGCTCGATGTCGATACCCAGCAGGTCGGCGGAAATTTCCGCGCTTTCCGACAGAATCACCGCGCGTTCGACCGCGTTCTCCAGTTCCCGCACGTTACCCGGCCAGGAGTAATGCCGAATCGCCTGCTCGGCGTCCGCCGCGAACTTCAGGTCAGTGCGGTTGATGCGTGCGCTCTGACGTTGCAGGAACGCGTTGGCGATCTCGTTGACGTCGGCACCGCGCTCGCGCAGGGCCGGCAGCTTCAGCGCGATCACGTGCAGGCGGTAATACAGGTCTTCACGGAACTGGCCGACCTTGGCCAGGCTTTTCAGGTCGCGGTGGGTGGCGGCGATCAGGCGCACATCGACTTTCTGCGATTGCACCGAGCCCACGCGGCGAATTTCACCTTCCTGCAACACACGCAGCAAGCGTGCCTGGGCTTCGAGGGGCAACTCGCCGATTTCATCGAGGAACAGCGTGCCGCCGTCAGCGGCTTCCACCAGGCCCGCTCGCCCGGCGCTCGCGCCGGTAAAGGCGCCTTTCTCGTGGCCGAACAGCTCGGATTCGATCAAGGACTCGGGGATGGCTGCGCAGTTCACCGAAATCATCGGCGCCTTGGCGCGTTTGGACAGGTTGTGCAGGGCACGGGCCACCAGTTCCTTGCCGGTCCCGGATTCGCCCTGGATCAGTACATTTGAGTCGGTTGGCGCGACTTTGCGGATTTTACCGTACAGGTCCTGCATCGGAGGGCAGGAGCCGATGATGCCGATTTCGCCGTTGCTGTTGTCGACTCCCGGCTTGTCGGCAGCTTTGCCTGCCGGACGCTGCTCGGCGGGCGCGCTGCTGGCCGACTGACGGTCACGCAGGATGCGCGCCACGGCCTGGAGCATTTCATCATGATCGAACGGCTTGGCGATGTAATCCACCGCGCCCATCTTCATGGAGTCCACCGCCGAGCGCAGGCTGGCGTAGCTGGTCATGATCAGCACCGGAGTGCCTTGGCCAAGCTTGATCAACTCGGTGCCAGGCGCACCCGGCAGGCGCAGGTCACTGACAATCAGGTCGAACGTAGGGATGCTGAAACGCTCCTGGGCTTCCTGCACCGAGCCGGCTTCGCTGACCTGGTACTGATTACGTTCAAGCAGGCGACGCAAGGCAGAGCGGATAATGGTTTCGTCTTCGACGATCAAAATGTGCGGCATTGATTCAATTCTCTCGACGGTCTCAGTTCACAGCGGACGTCGCTTCGACATGACGCGGCAAGGTCACCCGAATACGGGTGCCGCGTTGGCTTTCTGGGTCAGCCGGGCTGTCGATGGTGATTTGTCCATAATGCTCTTCAACGATGGAATAGACCAGTGCAAGGCCCAGACCGGTTCCTTCACCCGGGTCCTTGGTGGTGAAGAAGGGTTCGAACAATCGGTCCATGATGTTCTGTGGAATACCGCTACCTTCATCTTCGACGATCAGATCGACCGTATGTTCGAAAGCCTCGGTCTTGACGCGTACCGCGCCCCCCGCGGGTGTCGCGTCGCGGGCGTTGGACAGCAGGTTGATCAGTACTTGGGCCAGACGTTGCGAGTCGCCATCCACCCAGTGTTCGGGGTCGCACAGGTTGAAAAACTGCACTTCGAAATTGCGCCGGTTCAACGCCAGCAGACCAATGGCGTCCTGCGCCACTTCGGCCAGGCACACCGATTCGTCCTGATTCTGGTGGGCACCGGCGTGGGCAAAGCTCATCAGCGACTGCACGATGCGCGAGACCCGCTTGGTCTGCTCGAGGATCTGCCCGCTGATTTCAGTGATTTCGCCGTCGTCTTCGCGCTCTTCGCGCAGGTTTTGTGCGAGGCAGGCGATACCGGTGATCGGATTGCCGATTTCATGGGCCACACCAGCCGCCAGGCGACCGATGCTGGCGAGTCGTTCGGAATGCACCAGCTTGTCTTCGAGCATCTGGGTTTCGGTCAGGTCTTCCACCAGCAACACCAGGCCGCTGTTACCCGGTGCCAGCGGTTCGTCGATGGCCGCTTTGTGCAGGTTGAGCCAGCGGGTCTGGCCGTCGAGGGCCAGGTGCTGTTTGTGCAAGTGCTCGTCGGGCAGGTTGATGAATCCCTGCAGCAGTTCTTTCCAGGGCTCGCCCAAGGTATTGAGACGCGAACCCACCACGCGCTGGGCCGCAATGCCCGTGAGTTCTTCCATGGCCTTGTTCCACATCAGGATCTCTTGATCCTTGGCCAGGGAGCAGACGCCCATCGGCAGTTCCTGCAGTGTCTGGCGGTGGTAGCGGCGCAAGGCATCCAGTTCGGCGGCAAGGCCGGTGAGGCGCGAATGGTAATCCTCCAGCCGGCTCTCGATGAAATGGATGTCCTCGGTGACGTAGTTTTCCCCGCCGGCCTTGTAGGGCAAGAAGGTTTCCACCATGTCCTGCGACACGCTGGGGCCCATCAGGCCGGAAAGGTTGGCCTCGATCCGGTCACGCAGGCGACGCAGCGCGTAGGGGCGGCGTTCGTCGAATGGCAGGTAAAGGTCGCGCAGCGCCTGTTCGACTTCTTTTTGCGCAGCCTTGGCGCCGAGAGGCTTGGCCAGTTGCGTGGCGAACTCCTGGGGTGACGCGGCATGCAGTTCGCGACGTTGCGGACGGCGCACGTTATCCACTGCGCAGGCTTCGGCGGCACTGGTTTCTTCCGGGCTGACGTTGGTAAACAGCGAGATCAAGGTGAACATCAGCACGTTGGCGGCCAGGGAGGCGATCGCCGCCATGTGCCAACTGGTGTCGTCCAGCACGTAAATCATGTTGAGCAGCGGAATGTAGAAACCCTGCAAGTTGCCGACCAGCGGCAGCAGCATGGTGACGACCCAGACCAGGATGCCGGCCAGCAACCCGGCAATGAAGCCACGGCGATTGGCGGTCGGCCAGTACAGTACCGAGAGCACGCCCGGCAGGAACTGCAAGGTAGCAACGAACGCGACGATACCCAGGTTGGCCAGGTCTTGGCCGGCGCCCAGCAGCAGGTAGAAACCATAGCCGGCCATGATGATCGCGACGATCAGCGCGCGCCGCGTCCATTTCAGCCAGCGATAGATGTTGCCCTCGGCAGGCGGCTGATACAGCGGCAGCACCAGGTGATTGAGCGCCATGCCCGACAGTGCCAGGGTGGTGACAATGATCAGGCCGCTGGCCGCCGACAAGCCGCCGACATAAGCCAGCAGCGCCAAAGCAGGGCTATTGGCCGCGATGCCGATGCCCAGGGTGAAATACTCGGGGTTGGTGGTAGCGCCCAGTTTCAGGCCGGCCCACAGAATCAATGGCACCGCCAGGCTCATCAACAGCAGGAACAGCGGCAAGCCCCAACTGGCGCTGACCAGCGAGCGCGGGTTGAGGTTCTCGGTGAACGTCATGTGATACATGTGGGGCATCACGATGGCCGAGGCAAAGAACACCAGTAGCAAGGTGCGCCAGGGGCCTTCCTGCAAAGGGGTATGCAGGGCGGCGAGGGCGGTCTGATTTTGCAGCAGCCAGAGCTCCAGTTGCTGCGGACCGTCGAACACGCCGTAGAGCGCATACACCCCGACGCCGCCGATGGCGATCAACTTGATTACCGATTCGAAGGCAATCGCGAACACCAGCCCTTCGTGTTTCTCGCGGGTGGCGATATGGCGTGAGCCGAAGAAAATCGTGAACAGTGTGATCAGCGCACAGAAGCTCAGGGCAACCCGATGCTGCACCGGCTCGCGGGTGAGGATGCTGATGGAGTCGGCCACGGCCTGGATTTGCAGTGCCAGCAACGGCAATACGCCGATCAGCATGAACACCGTGGTCAGCGCGCCGGCCCAGGTGCTGCGAAAGCGAAACGCAAACAGGTCGGCCAGGGACGACAGCTGATAGGTGCGGGTGATTTTGAGGATGGGATACAGCAGCACCGGTGCCAGCAGGAAGGCCCCGGACACGCCGAGGTAGCTGGAGAGAAACCCATAGCCATATTGGTAGGCCAGGCCCACGGTGCCATAGAACGCCCAGGCGCTGGCGTACACCCCCAGGGACAAGGTGTAGGTCAACGGATGGCGAATGATCGCCCGCGGAATCATTCCGCGCTCACTGATCCAGGCCACTCCGAACAGCGCGGCCAGGTAGGCGGCGCTGATCAGCAGCATCTGGGTGAGGCTAAAGCTCATCGGCATCTTTTTGGCTCTGCAGGATAAAGGTCACGACGATCAGGATCAGCCACAGCAGATACGGGCGATACCAGGCGCCGGTGGCGTCGATCCACCAGTCCATGATGGCGGGGGAAAACAGGTAGATCCCGACGACCAGCAGCAGGACCAATCGATAGATGTACATGTTGGCCTCTGATTGAAAAACTGCGGCGATGGTAACGGATGGCTGGCAAGCTGCAAGCGCCTTCAGCTCAGTTGCGCTTCGGCCAGGGTGAGTGTGCGCGGGATCTGTGAAGCATCCCAGTGACGGATGCCCCAGTCCAGCAGTTCCCGTGGGCTGGCGTAGCGCAGTTCATCGCCCGGTTGCTGGCCCAGTGCACGCAGCGCCCGCAGGAGCAGTGGGGTGGCCTGGTCGGGTGTCAGCGGCGGTGAGCGGTAGGATTTGCCCAGTTTGTTACCGTCCGGCTGGACGATCAGCGGTACATGCAGGTAGCGCGGCTGGCGCAGCCCCAGCAGTTCCTGCAGGTAGAGCTGGCGAGGCGTGGAGTCCAGCAGGTCGGCACCGCGCACGATATCGGTGATGCCCTGCCAGGCATCGTCAAGAACCACTGCCAACTGGTAGGCGTACAGACCGTCACGGCGACGGATGACGAAGTCGCCCACGTCACGGCCCAGATGCTGTCGGAATTCACCCTGTACGCGGTCGGTAAAGTGATAGGTCAGTTCGGGTACGCGCAAACGGATGGCTGCGTCGTGCTGGTCATGGCCGGCATTGCGGCACAGGCCCGGGTAAATTCCGCTGTAGGGTTCAAGTTGTTTGCGTGAACAGGTGCAGGCATAGGCCAGACCGTGGTTGAACATATCGTTCAACACTTTGGCGTAGGCTTCATGCCGCTCGCTTTGTCGGACCAGTTCACCGTCCCACTCGAAGCCATAGCTTTCCAGGGCATGGAGAATCGCGGCCTGGGCGCCGGGTTCTTCGCGAGGCGGATCGAGGTCCTCCATGCGCATGAGCCAGCGGCCTTGGTTGGCACGCGCGTCGAGGTAGGAGGCGAGGGCGGCAACCAGCGAGCCGAAGTGCAAATGGCCGCTGGGCGTAGGGGCGAAACGCCCGATATAGGTAGAAGCTGTCATGGGCCGGATAGTACTGGAAAATCGGTAAACGCCAGAAACAAAAATGGGGCGTTCGCACGCCCCATTCGTTCAGCTCGGCAGGATTATTTGCCGACCTGTTTTTCCTTGATTTCAGCCAAGGTCTTGCAGTCTACGCAGAGGTCCGCGGTTGGGCGGGCTTCCAGGCGACGGATACCGATCTCGACGCCGCAGGATTCACACCAGCCGTATTCTTCGTCTTCGATCAGTTGCAGTGTCTTGTCGATTTTCTTGATCAGCTTGCGCTCGCGATCGCGGGCACGCAGTTCAAGGGCGAACTCCTCTTCCTGGCTGGCACGGTCGGCCGGATCCGGGAAGTTGGCGGCTTCGTCCTTCATGTGGTCTACCGTGCGGTCGACTTCCTGCATCAAGTCCTGTTTCCACTTCTTCAGAATGTTGGAGAAGTGCTTGCGCATGGGCTCACTCATGTACTCCTCACCCTTTGCCTCAACATAGGGTGTGAAGCCACTGAGGCCTGAGGATTGCTGTTGCTTTGCTTGGGTGGACATGAATAGACCGCCTCTCACTCTTCTAATCCATTGCGCAGGATTGCAACGTTACCGACACCTGCCGGCCCTGCGGCTGCAAGCGGGCGAACTTACCAGATAGATTCGGGGTGCGCCACTCCCGGTTGTCGAGCCCCCACCTTGCGGGGGCTGCAAACACCTGCAAGCCGAAGGGCGCTGCCTTGAATGTTGATTTTAGTCGTTCTGGCGGGGCTTGCCCGATTCCCCGAGGAAGGTGTGTGGCAATAGAGCGGGCGTTATGCGCCCGGTTGGGTAGAATCGATGCTTTGTACTTACCCCGTTAAGGAAGGCTAATGGCTCAGCCCTACAGTGCGCGCAGTCGCGCCATCGAACCGTTTCACGTCATGGCGCTGCTGGCGCGGGCCAACGAGTTGCAGGCGGCCGGTCATGATGTGATTCACCTGGAAATCGGCGAGCCGGACTTCACCACCGCCGAGCCGATCATCCAGGCCGGTCAGGCGGCGCTGGCCAGTGGCAAGACGCGCTACACCGCCGCCCGCGGCCTGCCTGAACTGCGCGAGGCCATCAGCGGTTTTTACGCGCAGCGTTACGGGCTGAAGGTGGATCCCGAGCGCATCCTGATCACCCCGGGCGGCTCGGGCGCGTTGCTGCTGGCGAGCAGCCTGTTGGTGGATCCGGGCAAGCATTGGCTGCTGGCGGACCCGGGTTATCCCTGTAACCGGCACTTTCTGCGTTTGGTGGAGGGGGCGGCCCAATTGGTGCCAGTGGGGCCTGATGTGCGCTATCAGTTGACCGCCGATCTGGTGGGCCGGCACTGGGACCAGGACACCGTGGGCGCACTGGTTGCCTCGCCGGCGAACCCTACCGGTACGATTCTGACACGGGACGAATTGGCGAGCCTGTCGCATGCCATCAAGGCCCGCAATGGCCATTTGGTCGTGGACGAAATTTACCATGGCCTCACCTACGGCACCGATGCTGCCAGTGTGCTTGAGGTGGATGATGAGGCCTTCGTCTTAAATAGTTTTTCGAAGTATTTCGGCATGACCGGCTGGCGCCTGGGTTGGCTGGTGGCGCCACCTGCCGCAGTGGGCGAATTGGAAAAACTGGCGCAAAACCTGTACATCAGCGCGCCGAGCATGGCCCAGCATGCCGCGCTGGCCTGTTTTGCCCCGCAAACCCTGAGCATTCTGGAAGAGCGTCGCGCCGAGTTTGGCCGTCGGCGTGACTTCCTGCTACCTGCGTTGCGCGAGCTGGGGTTCGGTATCGCCGTGGAGCCGGAAGGGGCGTTCTATTTGTATGCCGATATCAGCGCGTTTGGCGGTGATGCCTTCGCGTTTTGCCGTCATTTCCTTGAAACCGAACATGTGGCATTCACGCCGGGGCTGGATTTCGGTCGCTATCAGGCTGGCCACCACGTGCGCTTTGCCTACACGCAAAACCTGGAGCGGCTACAGGAAGCGGTGGAACGAATCGCCCGTGGCTTGCGGAGTTGGCAAGGCTGATGCGTTTTTATCCTCCCCTCGAAGAAGGGCGGCTGATTCGCCGCTACAAGCGATTTCTTGCCGATATCGAAACCGTTACCGGCGAGTTCATCACCATTCACTGCCCGAACACTGGTTCGATGCTGAATTGCATGGTGGAGGGTGGCCAAGTCTGGTTCAGTCGCTCCAATGATCCGAAACGCAAACTGCCGGGCACCTGGGAAATCGCTGAAACGCCCCAAGGACGTTTGGCGTGCGTGAATACGGCGCGTGCCAATCAATTGGTCGAAGAGGCGTTGCATGCCGGAGTGATCACCGAGCTTGAAGGGTTCACGCTTTTGAAGCGCGAAGTGCCGTATGGGCAGGAAAAGAGCCGCATTGATTTTCGTCTGGATTACCCGACAGGGTCAGCTTATGTCGAAGTCAAAAGTGTCACCTTGGGCTTTGATGGCTCTTCGGTGGCGGCTTTCCCGGATGCGGTGACCCAGCGCGGCGCCAAGCATCTGCGCGAGCTGGCTCACCTGGCGCGCGAAGGCGTGCGGGCGGTGCAGTTGTATTGCGTCAATCTTTCGGGAATTGATGCCGTGCGCCCGGCGGTGGAAATCGATGCGGGTTATGCGGCAGCGCTGCGCGAGGCCAAATCAGCGGGCGTAGAGGTGTTGGCCTACGGCGTGCGGGTCACGCCGGAGGAAGTGTGCGTGGATCGTCGGTTGGAGGTGCTGCTCGGTGACTAGAGTTGTACCCAAAGGCCTTGGGTATCTTCGCGACCGGGCAGGGCGGTGAGGTGTTGACCGGTGCATGGTCCGGCGATGCACTCGCCGCTTTCGATGAGGAACAGCGCACCGTGGGTGGCGCACTGGATCAGGCTGGCACTTGAATCCAGGAATCGATCGGGTTGCCATTCCAATGGGATGCCACGATGGGGACAGCGGTTGATGTAGAAGTAGGCGATGCCGTCCCGTCGAACAGCCAGCAATTTGCAGCCATCGATCTCAAACCCGAGGCTGCTGTCGGGCGCGAGGGCATCGGAGGGGCAGAGAAACTTCATTTCAATCCTTAAGTGCCTTGACGTTCAAATGCAAACAATTATCAAATGCCGGCTTCGCCCGTTAGCTGACCGGGCGCTCAATACGATGCCAGAGAGGGCTTCTCTGTCACACCCGTGAGCGTTCGAGTGGCTCTGCCCTTGGAAGGAAACCCTGTTATGCGCCTGAGTGCCAGCGCAATTGCGCTTGTTGTCGGACTGCTGGTCAATCACGGGGCGCACGCCTCAGAACTGCCACAACGTTGGGTGAGTGCCGGTGGGGCGCTTTCGGAGTGGGTGACAGCCCTGGGTGGTGAGCCGAAGCTGGTGGGGGTCGATACCACCACTCAGCATCCTGACTCCCTGAAGGCATTACCAAGCATTGGTTATCAGCGGCAGCTGTCGGCAGAAGGCATTCTCAGCCTGCGTCCGCAAATATTGATCGGTACCGAGGAAATGGGGCCGCCGCCGGTGCTGGCCCAGATTCGCAGCGCGGGCGTGCAGGTGGAATTGTTCTCGGCACAGCCGGACCTGCCGACCTTGAAAACCACCTTGGAGCACTTGGGCAAATTGCTGGGCAGCGACGCCAAGGCCAACGAATTGTTTAGCGGTTATGAGCAGGCACTCGATCAGCAGGCGAAATGGGTGGTCAAGGCCCAGGCCACGCAAAAGGCACCCGGGGTCCTGTTGCTGCTCGGTCACGCCGGTGGCAAGCCTTTGATCGCGGGCAAGGACACGGCGGCAGATTGGTTGCTACAGCAGGCGGGCGGCCATAACCTGGCGACTCATACGGGTTACAAACCGTTTTCGGTGGAGTCGCTGGCGGGGCTGAGCCCGGATGTGCTGGTGTTTGCTGATCGTGCCCTTACCGGTGATGCGGCGCGTGCGGCGTTGTTCAAGGAGAACCCGATCCTGGCTTCCACGCCGGCGGCCAAAAATGATCGCGTGTTTGAGTTGGACCCGACATTGTTGGTGGGAGGGTTGGGGCCACGTCTGCCGCAAAGTCTTGTGAAGCTGTCTGCCGGGTTTTACCCGTCTCAGGCCAAGCCCACCCCATGACCACTCTGGTTAAGCCGCAAACATTGTTCATCGGGTTGGCACTGCTTTGCGTGCTGGCCACCTGGCTTTCTCTGGCTCTGGGGCCGGTGAGCCTGCCCTTGCTGGACACGCTCCGGGCGGCGCTGCGCATGATGGGGGCACCTATCAATGCGCAGGGGTTGGAGCAGGCCGAACTCATTCTGGGGCAGATTCGTCTACCACGTACATTGCTGGGGCTGGCGGTGGGCGGCGTGCTGGCATTGTCTGGCGTGGCGATGCAGGGGTTGTTTCGCAACCCGTTGGCGGATCCTGGGCTGGTCGGGGTTTCCAGTGGCGCGGCATTAGGGGCGGCAATCGCCATTGTCGGCGGTGCATTTTTTGGTGGTTTGCCCGACGCGTTCGGGCCCTATCTGCTGTCATTGTGTGCGTTTCTCGGTGGTCTGGGTGTGACCGCGCTGGTCTATCGGTTGGGACGACGTAACGGGCAGACCAACGTTGCCACCATGTTGCTTGCCGGCATCGCGCTGACCGCCCTCGCCAGTTCGGCGGTAGGGTTATTTACCTATCTGGCCGACGACGCCACGTTGCGCACCCTGACGTTCTGGAACCTGGGCAGCCTCAACGGCGCCAGCTATGCCCGGTTGTGGCCCTTATTGCTGGTCAGCGCGGGTGTGGCGCTGTGGCTGCCGCGCCGGGCCAAGGCGCTGAATGCGTTGCTGCTCGGAGAGTCCGAGGCCAACCATCTTGGGATTGACGTTGAGGGGCTCAAGCGTGAGTTGGTGTTGTGCACCGCACTGGGTGTGGGGGCGGCGGTGGCAGCGGCGGGCATGATTGGTTTTGTCGGGCTGGTTGTGCCGCATCTGGTGCGCCTGCTGGCGGGGCCTGATCACCGTGTGTTGCTGCCGGCTTCGGTATTGGCCGGTGCGAGTTTATTGTTGTTTGCCGATCTGGTAGCGAGGCTTGCCCTCGCGCCGGCCGAGCTGCCGATCGGTATTGTGACGGCGTTTATCGGTGCACCTTTCTTCCTTTACTTGTTGTTACGGGGACGTGCCTGATGCTGCGAGTCGAAGCGCTGCAGATCCGTCGTGGCCAAAAAACCGTGTTGTCGGATATCACCCTTGAGTTGCTGCCTGGTGAGGTGCTGGGTGTGCTCGGCCCCAATGGCGCCGGCAAAAGCACATTGCTGGGCGCGCTGTGCGGCGAGTTGCATCCTGATGAAGGCAACGTGTGGCTTGATCGGCGCGCGCTGAGAGACTGGAGTGGGCCGCAGCGCGCTCAGCGTCTGGCGGTATTGCCGCAGACATCGACTCTGGATTTTGCTTTTCGCGTGGAGGAAGTTGTCGGCATGGGCCGTTTGCCTCACCAGACCGGTCGGGTGCGTGACGATGAGATTATCCATTCGGCCCTGAACTCGGCGGATGTCGGGCATTTAAGCGGCCGCAGCTACCTAGCGTTATCGGGCGGTGAGCGCCAACGCGTTCACCTGGCACGGGTTCTCGCGCAGTTATGGCCGGGGGAAGCGGGGCAAACGTTGTTGCTGGATGAGCCGACGTCGATGCTGGATCCCTTGCATCAACACACCACCCTGCAGGCCATTCGTACCTTCGCCGACCGGGGAGCAGCCGTGTTGGTTATTCTTCACGACTTGAACCTGGCAGCCCGTTACTGTGACCGGATTCTGCTGCTGGAGGAGGGACGTCCCCGCGCGTTGGATACGCCGTTCCAAGTGATGCAGCCTGAATTGCTCAAAGCCGTATTCGGTTTGGATGTATTGGTGCAGTCGCATCCGGAGCGTGGGCATCCGTTGATCATTGCACGCTAAGCAGGGTGTCTTGCGGACAGCTTTCTACAGGCAAAAAAAGACCCGGCAAAAGCCGGGTCAAATAACCGTGATTAGCCTGATGAGGAGATAATCTGAGAGTCCGAACCAATGGTCTTTCAGTTATCGGCTGATCTCGCGACCAGTTGTGATAATCATAACGATTCTCATTTGTGAGTCAACGTTTGTTTTCGTGTGATCTCGTGTTTTTCTCAAACGGTCGTTCGGAATGCCTTTAAACGTTGGTTATGGCCGTTCGATCTAATTTTTCTGCCGCGTTGAAATGGCATCCAGCTGGCGATTCAATGCGTCCTTGCGCTCGGCGGGAATATCGTTCCAGTGCACATCCATCAACGCTCCTTCGATTGCATACAGCAGCACTTTCGACGCACGGAACCCACGGGTCCGTACGGCGCGGTAGGCATCGACCGCCCCCAGGCGACGCAAGTCGGAGGCACTGTGGATGCCCACCGCATGCAGCCATTGCGCCGACGTCTTGCCAAGGTTTTTCAGGTGTTGCAGCTCATCGTTCATCAAGCCTCCTTGCGACGGCCGAATGGTGCGGTGGGTATCGTGACCAGGCAAGCCTGAAAGGAGTGTAGCGCTCAGTAGGAAAAGCGTGGTTCTTTGGTCAGAAGCGGTCCAAAAGCTTATAAGAATGGTGCTATGGATTGACGGACAGCAGACATGAAGCGCCCGCTGCGCGGTGAGCACAGTCGGACGCCGCTGATGATCTTTACTTGGTGCGGTAGCGCAGGCGAGTACCGAAGTTGACCGACATGAGGATCTCGTCGGCGGTCAGCTCAGGCGGGAAGTAAGCGCCTGAAATCTGCGCATGGGCCAAACTGGCGCCTTCCAGTGAGCAGTCACGCAGGTCCAGGCCGCGCAAATCGGCGGAGCGAAAGTACGCATCGGTGAAATCCACCCCGGTGGCGTTCAGTTCACGCAGGTCCAGACCACGGAAGTCGCCACCACGCATGTCAATGGCGCCATCTTTGGGGCGCTCCTGGTTGAAGCCGCGGATATCGTCTTTATGCAGGAGCGAGTAGAGCGGAGTATCAAGAAGCTTCGGCTGACTCATGATGGCGGCACCTGTTGGTTTTATGACGCCATTATAGTGCCACTATTGCTCGGTCGTGCGCCTAACTAGACGACACGACCAAGAAATATTTCTTACAAGCCCGGCAGACGCTGGCGGATACGCGCTACCAATGCGTCAAGCGTCCCGCTTTCATTGGTCTCTACACGATGGCTGAGAAGCAGTTCTTCAGCGGTCAAGGGCTCACGGTTGGCTTGTTGCTCCTCAATAACCGCCAGTGTTGCGTCGGAAGGGTCGTTCTTATCCGCCTGGCGTTGCGCCAACCAGCTAGCGATAACAGTCTGTGGTGCGTTGCAATCCAAAATCAGGAACGGCGCGCCAGTGGCTTCGGCCACTTTCGCGGCGGCGCTGCGCTGTTCCTGTTTCAGGAAGGTGGCATCCAGCACCACGGGGAAGCCTGCACGCAGCACGGTATCGGCAATTTCATTCAGGCGAGCGTAGGTCGCTGTACTTGCATCGGATGCATAAATGCCGGCTTGTGGAGTGTTTTCCACTTGTTGTTCACCAAACAAGCGCTTGCGTTCAACGTCCGAACGCAGGCGCACGGCGCCCAAAGCTTCCACCAGTCGCATCGAGACCTGGCTTTTGCCTACAGCCGAGACGCCGTGCGTGACTGCGAGGAAACGCGACGGAATGGTGCTGTAGCTTTCCGCGAGGTTCGCGTAATTGCGGTACTGGCGCAGGGTGGTGGCTCGTTGCACCGGGCTTGCCTCGCTTGGCATGCTGAACAGCGCGACCTTGGCTCGTACCAGTGCACGGTAGGCTTTGTAGAAGTTCAGCACCTCAAGACCTTGATAGTCGCCCGTCAACTCCAGATATTGGCTGACAAAGCGGCGCGCCAGGGATTTGAGGCCGCGGTCTTCCAGGTCCATGGCCAGGAAGCCAGTGTCGGCATACACATCGGTGAAGCGGAAGGGTTCGTTGAACTCGATGCAGTCGAAAATCACCACATTCCCATCGATCAAGGTGGCGTTGCCCAAGTGGATATCGCCATGGCATTCGCGGGTGAAGCCATCGCGCTTGCGTTGTTCGAGCAGTGGCTTGAGGCGCTCGAAGCTGCTTTCGGCCCAGGCCTGCAGGGCTTCAAGTTGCACGAGGTCAGCTTTGTCGCTGAGGAACGGGCGGATTTGTTCGAAGTTCTGTCGCACCGGCGCCATCACTTCGTCCGGCGTGCCAGCCGGGTGTTCTTGCGGCACTTTCGGGGCCGCGAGGTGGAACTGTGCAATCTGCCTGGCCATCTCGTCGATGTGTGCGCTGGTCAGTTCGCCATTGGCTTGTAGGGTGCTGAGCAGTTGGCTTTGCGGGAACTGGCGCATTTTCAGCGCGTACTCGATGACCGGACCTTCGCCGCCCAATTGCGGGGCCTCGGCAGTACCGGTGATCGGCAGCACGTCCAGATACAAATCTTCGGTCAGGCGTTGGTTGAGGCGCAGCTCTTCGTTGCAGAAGTGGCCGCGGCTTTCGAGGGAGGTGAAGTCGAGAAAGCCGAAGTTCATCGGTTTCTTCAATTTATAAGCGTAAGGGCCGGTGAGCACGACCCAGGAGATATGGGTTTCGATGACTTGGAATGATTCAACCGGATGGGGGTACAACGCCGGGTTTTGCAGGGCAGCAATCAGTGACTGGCTCACGGGCGATCCTTCAGAGTCTGGGAGAAAACGTGGCATGCATTATGGCCGCTGCAGCCGGTCGTGCAAACCGCTGTCCGGCTCATGTTGATCATCAATAAAGTGCGTATAATCCGCCGCCATGACTCGAACCCGATCTCCCCGTTCCCGTAAAAAACCTCCCTCCCGCAGCCTGCGCCCGTGGCTGGGCTGGGCGCTCAAGCTCGGCCTTGTAGGCCTTGTGGTGCTCGCAGGCTTTGCGGTGTACCTCGATGCCGTGGTGCAGGAGAAGTTCTCCGGCAAGCGCTGGACTATTCCGGCCAAGGTGTACGCGCGCCCACTGGAGTTGTTCACCGGCCAGAAGCTGAGCAAGGATGATTTCCTCACTGAACTCGACGCCCTGGGCTATCGTCGCGAACCGGTGTCCAACGGCCCGGGCGCCGCTGCGGTGAGCGGTAATACCGTCGACCTCAATACCCGGGGTTTCCAGTTCTATGAAGGCCTGGAAAAAGCCCAGCCGGTGCGCGTGCGCTTCTCCGGTGACTATGTCGCCGAGCTGTCATCGCTCAACGGCTCCAAGTTGCCGGTGGTGCGACTGGAACCGCTGTTGATCGGCGGTATTTATCCCAAGAACCTTGAAGATCGCATCCTGATCAAGCTCGATCAGGTGCCGCCTTATCTGTTGGAAACCCTGGTCGCTGTAGAGGACCGCGACTTCTATAGCCACTGGGGTGTATCGCCGAAATCAATTGCCCGTGCCATCTGGGTCAATACCTCCGGCGGCAAGATGACCCAGGGCGGCAGTACGCTGACTCAGCAGTTGGTGAAGAACTTCTATCTGACCAACGAGCGCAGCCTGACCCGCAAGCTGACCGAAGCCATGATGGCGATGCTGCTTGAGCTGCATTACAGCAAGCAGGAAATTCTCGAGGCCTACCTCAACGAGGTATTCGTTGGTCAGGATGGCCAGCGTGCCGTGCACGGTTTTGGCCTGGCCAGCCAGTTTTTCTTTGGCCAGCCGCTGTCCGAGCTGAAGTTGCATCAAGTGGCGTTGCTGGTCGGTATGGTGAAGGGGCCCTCCTATTACAATCCGCGCCGCAATCCGGAGCGCGCCCTGGAGCGTCGCAATCTGGTGCTCGATGTGTTGGAACAGCAGGGCGTTGCTACCGCCGAGCAGGTCGCGGCGGCGAAGAAAATGCCACTGGGTGTGACCAGTCGCGGCAAGCTGGCGGACAGCTCGTTCCCAGGCTTCATCGATCTGGTCAAGCGCCAACTGCGTGAAGATTACCGAGACGAAGACTTGACCGAGGAAGGGCTGCGGATCTTCACCAGTTTCGATCCTATTCTGCAGATGAAAGCCGAGGCTTCGGTCAACGACACCTTCAAGCGCCTGACCGGCCGCAAAGGTGCGGATGACGTTGAAGCCGCCATGGTCGTGACCAACCCGGAAACGGGTGAGGTCCAGGCCATGATCGGCAGCCGCCAGGCCAGTTTCGCAGGCTTTAACCGTGCGCTGGATGCCGTGCGGCCGATCGGTTCGCTGGTCAAGCCCGCGGTTTATCTGACTGCCCTGGAAAAACCCAGCAAATACACGCTGACCAGTTGGCTGTCGGATGACCCACTGTCGGTCAAAGGGGCTGATGGTCAGGTGTGGACGCCGCAGAACTTTGACCGTCGTTCCCATGGCACCGTCTTTCTGTACCAGGGGCTGGCGCATTCCTACAACATTTCCACCTCGCGTCTTGGGCTGGATGTGGGAGTCCCGAATGTTCTGAAGACCCTGGGTCGGTTGGGGATCTCTCGTGAGTTTCCGGCATTCCCGTCGATCCTGCTGGGGGCGGGAGCGATGACGCCGATGGAAGTCGCGACCATGTACCAGACCCTTGCCAACGGTGGGTTCAATACGCCGATGCGCGGGATTCGCAGCGTACTGACGGCCGAAGGTGAGCCGCTCAAGCGCTATCCGTTCCAGATTCAACAGCGCTTCGATGCCGGCTCCATCTACCTGATCCAGAACGCCATGCAGCGCGTAATGCGCGAAGGTACCGGCAGCTCCGTCTATAAGGTGCTGCCCTCGAACCTGACATTGGCCGGCAAAACCGGTACGAGTAACGACTCGCGTGACAGCTGGTTTGCAGGCTTTGGCCAAGATGTGCTGGCGGTGGTGTGGCTGGGGCGTGATGACAACGGCAAGACGCCGTTTACCGGCGCCACCGGCGCGTTGCAGGTCTGGACCAGTTTCATGCGCAAGGCCGACCCGCTGCCGTTGAACATGCCGCAGCCGGACAATATTGTGCAGGCCTGGATTGATCCCCACACCGGCCAAGGCTCTGATGCCAACTGTCCGGGCGCGGTGCAGATGCCGTATATTCGCGGCAGCGAACCGCCACCCGGTGCAGCCTGCGGAGGTAACGCCCCGGCGGAGTCGGTGATGGACTGGGTCAAGGGCTGGATGAATTAAGCAAAGAGGGTTTCATGTGAACAAGTGGTGGATTCCAGCTATTACAGCTCTGGCTTTGCTCAATGGTTGCGCCAGCGTGGAGCGCGGTTCGATTCCTGTGGTGGATTCAAGCACAGCCGTCTCCAATAACGATCGAATTTCGGCCAATGGCGGCTTCCGTCAGACCGTCACCAAGCGCCCAGTGCAGGCAACCCAGGCGGTGCCGCAGGATTCGGGCGTAGTGGTCATGGTGCCGGGCGGCGGTGCGGCGACATCCGCGCCAATCAGTGCCGAGCCTTGGAGGCCGGGGCCAGGCACTTCGGGGCCTATCGACTCCACGCCGATTCAAACCGCGCCGATCAATCAGGGTACTTACAACATGCCCTCGACCCCGAGCGGTATCCCGTCGTCCAGCTCTGGCGGCCTGTCAGCTGACGAGCAACTGGATGGTCCGGTACTGGCCTTGCTCACCACCGCCCAGCAACAGCAGGCCGGTGGTGATTTGAACGGCGCCTCGTCGAGTCTTGAGCGCGCCCAGCGTGTGGCACCGCGTGAACCGCAGGTGCTGTACCGTCTGGCTCAGGTGCGGATGGCCCAGGGCGATGCGCCACAAGCCGAGCAGTTTGCTCGTCGTGGGCTCACGCTGGCCAATGGGCGTCCCGATCTGCAGGCCAGTTTGTGGGCCCTGATCGGTGATGCGCGGGCGGCACAGGGCGATGCTGCGGGTGCTGCCCAGGCCCGACAGAAAGCCAAGGTCAGCCTCTGATGGATGCGCGTTTTCTAGCGATTGCCGAACAGCTGTTGCTGATCGAACGCGAATTGCGCGTGCAAGACTGGTGGGACGAAGTGTCTCCCAGCGCCGAGGCGCTCGCCAGTGTCGAGCCGTTCGCGGTGGATACCCTGGATTTCAACCAATGGCTGCAATGGATTTTCCTCGTGCGCATGAAGCAGATTCTCGAGCAGGATCTGCCGTTGCCCAATGCGTCGGGGATTCTGGAAATGGCCAACATGGTCTATGCCGATCAGCCACAAAAGAGCCTTGGGTTGCGAAATGCGCTGAAAAAGTTCGACCAACTGATTGCCGACGCTCGTTAATTGCCTGACTGCCGGGTTTTTCGGCAGTCTTGCGCATATTTCTACCGCTTGACGACATTCAGGCGAGTTTTATCCCTCCTCAGAGCCCTTTCTTCTACGTTCTCATGCGCTTAGTTGGAAAAAAGCGCAATTATTGCTTGACTTGAAGGGCCTGAAACAGAAGAATCCAAAGTCCGCTGTATCGGGACTGCCAGAAGCAGGCCCGCTCAGCAGATCATGAGGCGCATATCCGCGCCGACCTGTAACACCCGCAACGCGTTACCTCGCGCTGGGTGGGAAAAGCCCGCAACACTTGGGACGATCCCAATACTTGCTCAGTCAGTGCTGACGTAGTCGGCGACCACCGTCGCTCATGCTCTGTTGAGAAGTAAACCTATTAAGACCCGTCGGTTTTCAACGGACGGTATTCTGGCGTTTTAGAGGTGAACAACGTGGAGCTTTTATCTGGTGGTGAGATGCTCGTCCGCTTTTTGCGTGACGAAGGCGTCGACTATATCTACGGGTACCCAGGTGGTGCTCTGCTGCATGTTTATGACGCACTGTTCAAGGAGCCGGCTGTTACTCACATCCTGGTTCGTCACGAACAGGCTGCAACCCATATGGCTGACGGTTACGCCCGTGCCACCGGTAAAGCCGGTGTGGTACTGGTAACGTCCGGCCCAGGCGCAACGAATGCCATCACCGGCATCGCGACTGCGTATATGGACTCCATCCCGATGGTGATCATCTCCGGCCAGGTGCCCAGCACTATGGTGGGTACCGATGCATTCCAGGAAACCGACATGATCGGTATCTCCCGGCCGATCGTGAAACACAGCTTCATGATCAAGCATCCATCGGAAATCCCGGAAGTCATGAAAAAGGCCTTCTACCTTGCCCAGTCCGGTCGCCCGGGCCCTGTGGTGGTCGATGTGCCGAAAGACATGACCAACCCGGCTGAAAAATTCGAATACATCTTCCCGAAGAAAGCCAAGCTGCGCTCCTACAGCCCGGCCGTTCGTGGACATTCGGGGCAAATCCGCAAAGCGGCAGAAATGCTTCTGGCGGCCAAGCGCCCTGTGTTGTACTCGGGGGGTGGCGTGATTCTGGGTGGCGGTTCCGCACCGCTGACCGAACTGGCCAAGATGCTCAACCTGCCAGTGACCAACACCCTGATGGGCCTTGGTGCGTTCCCGGGCTCTGACCGTCAGTTCGTCGGCATGCTCGGCATGCATGGCAGCTACACCGCCAACTTGGCGATGCACCACGCTGATGTGATCCTGGCTGTGGGCGCACGCTTCGATGACCGGGTGATCAACGGTGCGAGCAAGTTCTGCCCGAACGCCAAGATCATCCACATCGACATCGATCCGGCGTCCATCTCCAAGACCATCAAGGCCGACGTGCCGATTGTAGGTCCTGTGGAAAGCGTATTGACCGAGATGGTTGCTGCGCTGAAGGACATCGGCGAGACGCCGAACAAGGAGTCCGTTGCCAGTTGGTGGAAGCAGATCGACGAATGGCGCGGTGATCGCGGCCTGTTCCCTTACGACAAGGGCGACGGCAGCATCATCAAGCCACAAACCGTGATCGAGACCCTGTGCGAAGTGACCAAGGGCGACGCCTTTGTGACCTCTGACGTGGGCCAGCACCAGATGTTCGCCGCGCAGTACTACAAGTTCGACAAGCCTAACCGCTGGATCAACTCCGGTGGCCTGGGCACGATGGGCTTTGGTTTCCCGGCGGCCATGGGCGTGAAACTGAGCTTCCCGGACGCCGATGTCGCGTGCGTCACGGGTGAAGGCAGTATTCAGATGAATATCCAGGAGCTGTCGACATGCCTGCAGTACGGTCTTCCGGTGAAGATCGTCTGCCTGAACAACGGTGTGCTGGGCATGGTTCGCCAATGGCAGGACATGAGCTACAACAGCCGTCACTCCCATTCCTACATGGAATCGCTGCCAGATTTCGTCAAGTTGGTTGAAGCCTATGGCCACGTCGGCATTCGCATCACCGATCTGAAAGATCTGAAGCCGAAGATGGAAGAGGCGTTCGCCATGAAGGACCGCCTGGTGTTCATCGATATTCAGGTGGATACCAGCGAGCACGTCTACCCGATGCAGATCAAAGACGGCTCTATGCGCGACATGTGGCTGAACAAGACGGAGCGTACTTAATCATGCGGCACATTATCTCCCTGCTTCTGGAGAACGAACCCGGCGCTCTGTCTCGTGTTGTCGGCCTGTTTTCGCAACGCAACTACAACATCGAAAGCCTGACCGTGGCCCCGACCGAAGACCCGACCCTGTCGCGGTTGACGTTGACCACCGTAGGCCACGATGAGGTGATCGAGCAGATCACCAAGAACCTCAACAAGCTGATCGAAGTGGTCAAGCTGGTCGACCTGTCGGAAAGTGCCCACATCGAGCGCGAGCTGATGCTGGTCAAGGTCAAGGCCACGGGTGCTCAACGTGCCGAGATCAAACGGACTACCGACATCTATCGCGGGCAGATCGTCGATGTGAGTGCCAGCGTTTATACCGTTCAATTGACCGGTACAAGCGACAAGCTGGACAGCTTCATCCAGTCGATCGGGACGGCCTCGATTCTGGAAACCGTACGCAGTGGCGTCACCGGGATTGCCCGTGGCGACAAAGTACTCAGCATCTAACCCAATTAGCGAATGGCCTTACGGCCTGGATATATAGAGGAACCTCATGAAAGTTTATTACGATAAAGATTGTGACCTGTCGATCATCCAGGGCAAGAAAGTCGCCATCATCGGCTACGGCTCCCAGGGTCACGCACAAGCTTGCAACCTGAAAGATTCTGGCGTTGATGTAACCGTTGGTCTGCGTAAAGGCTCGGCTACCGTTGCCAAGGCTGAAGCTCACGGCCTGAAAGTCACCGACGTGGCTTCCGCTGTTGCGGCTGCAGACCTGGTCATGATCCTGACCCCGGACGAATTCCAGTCCCAACTGTACAAAACCGAAATCGAGCCGAACATCAAGAAAGGCGCCACCCTGGCCTTCTCCCACGGCTTCGCGATCCACTACAACCAGGTTGTGCCGCGTGCTGACCTCGACGTGATCATGATCGCGCCGAAGGCTCCGGGCCACACCGTGCGTTCCGAGTTCGTCAAGGGTGGCGGTATCCCTGACCTGATCGCGATCTACCAGGACGCATCGGGCAACGCCAAGAACGTGGCACTGTCCTACGCTGCTGGCGTCGGTGGCGGTCGTACCGGCATCATCGAAACCACCTTCAAGGACGAGACTGAAACCGACCTGTTCGGCGAGCAAGCCGTTCTGTGCGGCGGTACCGTTGAGCTGGTAAAAGCCGGTTTCGAAACCCTGGTTGAAGCGGGCTACGCGCCAGAAATGGCCTACTTCGAGTGCCTGCACGAACTGAAATTGATCGTTGACCTCATGTACGAAGGCGGTATCGCCAACATGAACTACTCGATCTCCAACAACGCCGAGTACGGCGAGTACGTGACCGGCCCGGAAGTGATCAACGCCGAGTCCCGTCAGGCTATGCGCAACGCCCTGAAACGTATTCAGGACGGCGAATACGCCAAAATGTTCATCAGCGAAGGCGCTACCGGCTACCCTTCGATGACCGCCAAGCGTCGTAACAACGCCGCTCACGGTATCGAAATCATCGGCGAGCAACTGCGCTCCATGATGCCGTGGATCGGTGCCAACAAGATCGTCGACAAAGCCAAGAACTAAGTCGTACGTATCAAGGGAAAACGCGGCTTAGGCCGCGTTTTTTCGTTTGGGGGCGGGTTCTGGTATAAAGCTGCATCGTTTGCGGGCGAACAGTCGCCGCAAGTATTTGTCGAATTCTTTTCACACCGTTGCAAGGTAAAGTCCATGAGCGAACGTCCCGAAGAGCCAGGTCAGGCTCCTGACGCCGATAGCCTGCTGCCGATCGATGAGCATGTCGAGGAAGGGCACGATGCGGAAGGTCGCAAGGTCCGGCATCGTGGCATCTATCTTCTGCCCAACCTGTTCACCACGGCGAACCTGTTTGCCGGGTTCTACTCCATCATCAACTCCATGAGCGCCCAAAGTGCGCTGGCAGCGGGTGATGCGGTGAGTGCCAGCAAATACTTCGGTTTTGCTGCCATCGCCATTTTTGTCGCCATGGTGCTCGACGGTCTCGATGGCCGTGTGGCGCGGATGACCAATACCCAGAGTGCTTTTGGCGCCGAATACGATTCGCTGTCGGACATGGTTGCCTTTGGTGTTGCGCCTGCATTGCTGGCGTTTGCCTGGGCGCTTGGGGATATGGGCAAGGTGGGCTGGATGGTTGCATTCATCTATGTGGCGGGCGCGGCGTTGCGACTGGCTCGCTTCAATACCCAAGTGGGTACTGCCGACAAGCGTTACTTCATCGGTTTGGCCAGTCCTGCGGCAGCGGGTGTGGTGGCGGGTATCGTCTGGGCGTTCAGTGACTACGGAATCCAGGGCTCCAAGATGTCCTTCCTGGTAGCCTTGATGGTTGCGGCGGCCGGCATGCTGATGGTCAGCAACATCAAGTACAACAGCTTCAAGGAGCTGGATCTCAAGGGGCGCGTGCCGTTTGTGGCGATCCTTGCAGTCGTGCTGGTGTTTGCCGTGGTTTTCAGTGATCCGCCCCGCATTCTGTTGTTGGCATTCCTGATTTATGCTGCGTCCGGCCCGGTGCAGTATCTGTTGCATCTTCGTCGCGACAAAACGTTGCCTTAATGTAATTTCCCCCATACTCCGCAGTCTATTGGTGCATCTGTCCTCCAATGCTGCGGAGTTGCCATGTTAATCAAAGTCCCTAGAGTGTCCGATAGTCACGAATCGGAGGTTACCCCCGAATCTTTCTATCTTTCTCGTCGCAGTGTGCTGGGTGGTGCGCTTGCCGGTCTCGCCGCCGGCAGTTTGCCGCGTTGGGCCAGTGCGAATGATGCTTCGCGCTATGCGGATGTCGAGCCAGGGAGGGCACCTGGCTGGTTTGCCGATAAACTGTCGGGCGCCAAATGGCAGGCGGTGACAGTAAAGGATGAGGCCGTCACTCCTTTCAAGGATGCGACCCACTACAACAACTTCTATGAGTTCGGTACAGGCAAGGGCGATCCAGCGACCAATGCGGGGTCGCTCAAGACCGAGCCGTGGAGTGTTGTGATTGACGGCGAAGTCGCGAAGCCAGGCCGATATGCCCTGGAAGACTTCATGAAGCCCTATCAGTTGGAAGAGCGCATCTACCGTCTGCGCTGTGTCGAGGCGTGGTCAATGGTTATTCCATGGATCGGTTTTCCGATCTCGGCGCTGCTCAAGCAGGTTGAGCCAACCTCAAAGGCCAAATACATTCGTTTTGAAACGCTCCAGGATCCCAAGAGCATGCCGGGGCAGAGGTCGAGTTTTGGCTTGATCGATTGGCCTTATGTAGAAGGCTTGCGATTGGATGAGGCGATGAATCCTTTGGCGATTCTGGCCGTGGGGATGTACGGGCGCGAACTGCCTAACCAGAATGGCGCGCCGCTGCGTTTGGTCGTGCCATGGAAGTATGGCTTCAAGAGTGTGAAGTCCATTGTCCGCATCAGTCTTGTGAGCGAACAGCCGAAAACCACTTGGCAGAGCATTGCTGCGGACGAGTATGGCTTTTATGCGAATGTGAACCCTACGGTAGACCATCCGCGCTGGACTCAAGCCCGGGAACGCCGTCTGCCGAGTGGGTTGTTCAGTCCCAATGTGCGCGAGACGCAAATGTTCAACGGCTACTCGGATGAGGTGGCGTCTCTTTATACCGGCCTCGATCTGCGGAAGAACTACTGATGCGTTATCCGGTCTGGCGCATAGGCGTCTTTATAGCTGCGGCGATATGGCCACTGTTATGGCTCTATGAAGCATGGAGTTCTGTTCTGGGGCCGGATCCGGGCAAGGTGCTGGTCGATCGGCTGGGGCTCGGCACGTTGATTCTGTTACTGATTACTCTCGCAATGACGCCGCTGCAGAGGCTAAGCGGGTGGGCGGGCTGGATCGCTGTGCGTCGGCAACTTGGGTTGTGGTGTTTTGCCTATGTCGTGCTGCACCTGGCTGCTTACTGTGTCTTTGTGCTTGGTTTGGATTGGTCGCAATTGGGTGTGGAATTGCGTAAGCGGCCTTACATCATTGTGGGTACCTTGGGATTTCTATCATTGCTGATGCTGGCGGTGACTTCGAATCGTTACAGCCAGCGTCGACTGGGCAACCGCTGGAAGAAATTACACCGTTTGGTATATGTCGTTCTGGGGCTTGGTTTATTGCATATGTTGTGGATCGTACGGGCTGATCTGAAGGAGTGGGCTATCTATGCATCCATAGGTGCGTTGCTTCTGGTGCTTCGGGTCCCACCGGTCATGCGGCGGATCCCCCGCGTTATTGCGAAAAAACCACTTTCTGCAACAAAAGCGTAATCAGGTGTTGACGGCGAATTTTATCTGTCTATAATTCGCCCCACTTCCGGCACAGTCGAAACGGAAAACTCCTTGGGTTTCAATGAGTTAAGTAGGTTTCGAAAGCGAGTTGCTTCAGTTCATCGAAGCCTGGAGGGAGTTGGTAGAGCGGTGTTGTTTGGCTCTATTGACGTT